>NZ_JBGBPT010000013.1:0-127832 GCF_041106355.1 Streptomyces sp. BF23-19
ACCCAGGCTGGAGGCCGTCAGGCCCTTGCCGAGGGAGGAAGCGACACCCCCGGTGACGAAGATGTGCTTGGTCGTCACGGACGAGCGGTTCGGCATGCCCAAGGGGAGACTCCATGGTGGCGTGGCGGGAGAAGCGGGTGATCGGCGCGCGTGGGGCCGATGGGCCTCGAGCTCAGCTGACGGCTGCGTCGAGTGGACGTTGCACGTGCTGCGGGGTCGGGGCCAGGTCGGTGTCGCGGCTCAACGTGCCCTGGGCGATGGCTCGTTCGAGCCACCATCCGGCCAGAAGTGAGGTGATCACGGCAGTGAGGACCAGGGTGGTGAAGAGCGACGCGCTGATGATGCCGGCGTCCAGAGCGACGGTGGCCAGGACGATGCCCGGGCCTCCGCGGGCGTTCATCGCGATCGCCAGGTTGACGGACTCCGGCACGGGCCGCTTCGTCAGCCGGGCCCCCGCGTACACGCTGACCGCCTTGACGACGCAGGCCACCGCCAGGAAGGCAGCGGTGAATCCGAAATCGAAGTCGTGGACCAGATTGAGTTTGAGCCCGACCACGGCGAAGTAGACCGGGATGAAGAAGCCGCGGGCGAACCCGCCTACGGCCTGGATGGAGCCGGAGGTCGACGCGTCGCGGTCCAGACTGGACATCAGCCCGATGACGAAGGCTCCGTACATCGGTGCCACGCCCAGGTAGATGCACACCGCCGCTGCGGCCAGGACGGCCGAGACCCGGACGGCCACCTGTCCCAGCGGGTGGTGGCCGTCTGCCTTGCCGCGCCTGCGGCGGAAGAGGAGGCCGGCCAGGGCGACCAGCCCGAGGAAGGCCACCGATGCCACGGAGTGGTAGGCGGCGGAGGCGTTCGCCGACTCGATCCCGAGCTCCGAAGCGAGTCCGAAGCGGCCTTGCCGGCTGCTCGCGACCATGCCGACGGCGACGGAGAGCACCACATTGAGGACGATGTCCTCCAGCACTGCGACGGAAAGCACCACCCGGGCGAACGCCGTCCGGATGACTCCCAGGTCAAGCATGATGCGCGAGATGACCGGGATGCTGGTGATGGCGATGCTGCACGCGATGACGAGGGTAAGCGCCGTGGTGCTGCCCGCCGGGCCGATCAGGTCCGACGTGTCGACGGCCCTGACCGCGAGCAGGCCGAACGCGAAGGGCGCGGCCATGCCCACCACCGCGATCACCCCGACGGTACGGCTGTCCTTGCGGGAGAAGACGGCCCGCATCTCGCAACCGGCCAGGAACATCAGGAGCAGCATGCCGAGCTGGTACATCAGCTCCAGGCCGGTGGCCACCGGCCCCTGCTTGGGGAAGATCCAGTGTTGGACCTGCGGCAGCAACTGCCCCAAAAGGGTGGGCCCGAGGAACAGGCCTCCGACGATCTCCCCGATGACCGAGGGCTGCCTGAACCTGGCGAAGAGCCGGCCCGTCAGGTGCGCGGCCAGGAGCAGCAGCACCAGTCCGGTCAGGAGCCTGCACAGATCAATCGGTGCCATGGTGGTCCAGACTCAGGCGGGATGCGACTGCCGAGCGTGAGCCCGTGTACTTGCCGACGTACCCGTTGGCCTCACCCTGCATGGACCAGAAAGCGAGTTTTCCGATCAACATGCCGGGGTAGACGCGGACCGGGTGGGCGACCTTCATCTCCAGGGTCCAGGGGAACACCGCTCCGCTGTGCCCCAGCGGAGCCGAGAACTGGATCCAGATGCCCAGGGTGGACGCCGAGCGGCAGGCGTACAGGGTAGCCGCGTAGTGCGGGCTTCCCATGGCTTCCATGGTGCCGCCGAGGTAGAACCGGCCGGGTTCGAGCACCATCCCCTCGGGGCCCATCTTCGCGTGCTCGGCCTTCGGCGGCTCGAAGCAGTCGATGATGCCGTCCTCGTACTCGAGGATGTCCTCGGCCAGCCGGAACCCGTAGCTGTTGGGTTCGATGCGCTCCGGATCGAAGTCGTCGATGTGGATCCTTCCCGCCATGGTCTCGGACAGGATCTCCGGTCCGCTCAGAATCACAGCCAGCTCCCCAGCACCTGGTGGACGGCGTTGCGGTACTCCTCGAGTCCCGCTCCGTTGTCGATGACGGCGTCAGGCTCGATCAGATCGAGCTGACGGGTCGAACCGTCGGCCCGCGACGGGTCGTCACGCTTCGCGAGCCTCTGCTGGCGCAGGTCCTCGTCGCACACGATGCGCAGGACACGGAAGCCCTCGGCACGCAGCGCCGGCGCGTCCACGTAGGGGTCGCGCAGGTCGTCGTTGACGATGAGGTCGGCGTCGACCCCCATGAGCCGGCGGGTGAAGTCATCGGCGAGCGAATCGGGTCGGATCCGGCGCATGGCGTCGGCCAGCGCCTCCATGAGGATCTGGTCCTGGGCGCCCTCACGCAGAGTCCCGAGCGCCGCATGGTAGACCTGCTCCTGCAGGTCGTAGAGCGGCTTGGCGAGCTTCACCCGGGCGTAGCTCAGGCCCTTGTCACGGGCGAACTCCTCGATCAGGGAGGCGCAGGTGGACTTGCCGGCACCGGCGAGTCCCACCACGCAGACGCGCAGCACGGGAGTGGTATCGGTGTTGGTCACGGTGTCTCCCGAAAAGCGGAGGAGGGGGCGGGCGTACCTGCGAGCACTGCGTCCGGATCGACGTCGAGGGTGCCGGTGAGGCGCACCATGGCAACAGAGTCCAGGGCGATGCGGAGTTCGGCCAGCGACTGGTAGAACCGCGCGTAGTCGGGCACCAGATGCGACTGCCAGGTGAAGAAGGTGGTGTCCACCTGACGATCGATGATCTTGTTCAGCTGTGCCCAGCGTTCGTTGTCGTCGCTCAGGTGGCGCACCGCCAGCGGTTCGCCGGGCCTGACCTCGGGCAGGAGGACGGCTGCCAGCCGCTTGGGCTCCGCGGAGAACTCCGCCCCCATCCAGTACTCGAAGACGTCGGGGTCCATGAGGATCTTGTGGCCCGGCTCGTAGCTGTCGAGCTGCGGATCGACCTGCTCGCGGACGAGCTCCTCCAGACGGGCGTCGGCACGAATCGTGCCGACGCCGACGTACGGGTAGTCACGCCACGGATGCACGGTGACCTGACCCTCCTCGAGGGTGCAGAACAGCTTGTCGCCCGTGAAGTACCGCCAGCCGGGGCGGCGCAGTGCCGACAACAAGGTGGTGGTCTTTCCGGCTCCCTTGGGGCCGGCGATGACCACCGCTTCACCATCCCGCTGCAGACCGGAGGCGTGCAGCACCACGGTTCCGTGATCCTCCTCGTTCCGGATGACCAGGTCGCGCACGAAATCGAGCACCTGGACGGTTGACCCGTCGGTGATGCGCAGAAGGAACGTGTTGTCCTTCCGCGCGTCTACGGGAGCGTCCAGAAGGGTTGCGCGGTTGACGTAGAGCCGGCGGCCCCCGCGGTCGACGATGTGCGCGTCGAAGTTGAACTCGGCGGCGTTGCTGCGGCGGATGACCGACTGCGGCAGGTCCCAGACGAGGGCGTCGACGTCGGCCGAAGGATCGTAGGAGCGGACCTCGATCCTGAAGGTCGGCTCCTGCGCACCCTGCTCGGAGAGCAGGTGGCGGAAGAACCGCTGGACGGCGGCGAAGGTGCCGACCGCGTCTTCGGCGATGTCGAACCGCACCGTGGTGTGCAGGAAGTTCAGGTACTGGATCACGTGTCGTCGTTCCCGTTCTCGTGCGAATGGGCGGCTGCCGCCCGCAGCAGCGCGTCGGCGTGGGCCTGGAAGGACTGGGCCCAGATCGGGTCCAGCAGGGGGGCCAGCCCGTCGATGCCGAGCTCGAAGGAGATGGCGAGGCCGGCCTGCGAGCCGCCGGGCGAGGCGCTGACCGACCATTCGCCGGTCAGCTGCTCCAGGTCACCGGCCGTCTGCTCGAAAGCGAGCCGCAGGCCAGGCCCTGCGGTCTCCTCCTGCACCCACGTGACCTCGCTGCCGTTCAGCAGGACGGTCCATTCGGTCGAGCGGTGCTGCTTGTCCGAGGACGGCAGCAGGCTGACGCTGACCACATGCTCTGCGCGGGCGGCGAAAGCCAGGCTGTTCTTGACGATCGACCACACCTCGTCCGGAGACCGGCCGGGGAACTGAGTCACCGCGTGGATCTCAGGCAACTTGATCACACCTTTCTGTTCAGGCGGCCTTCATGAACGGGGCCAGGAAGCCGATGTCGAGCCGCGCTGCCCGCGCGAGCGGGGCCCAGACACGCAGGGTCCGGAGCATGTCCCGCTGTCCCTCCGCCACCAGCCGGTCCGGCAGCTCTCCGGGGAAGGCCTCCAGCAGGCGCTCCCACAGCACATGGATCTCGTCGACCCGGCAGGTGTCCCCGCCGAACTCCTCGGCGAGGCCGAAGACTTCGATCAGGTCGGGGCCGGAGGCGTCGACCACTTCCCGCATGCCGTACTCCAGCGCCACCGCCAGGCAGTGGGCGTCGTCGACAGGCGCCCGGCCGGCGAGCCGCTGGTCGATGTCGAGCAGCTGCTCCAGGAATCGCAGCTTGGCGGCCTGCTGCATCTGGGGCTGCTCGGCGCCGCCCTCCAGGTCCTCGACGTACGCACGCCCCTCGGCGAGCATCAGCCAGGCGGCCTGCACCCACGCCTCGACGGCCTGCGGCGCCGGCATGGCATGCCCGCCGCGCACAGAGGGGAAAGTCGTCAGCCGGTTGGCGATCGTGGCGCGCTCGGTGGTGTCCTGCGCGTGCTTCTGCTCTGGCGTCATGCCGTGGCCTCCTCGTCGCAGTAGCCGATGTTGAGCCGTGCGGCCCCCGAACGCAGGGCGCGCAGGACGGTGGCCGCGTCGCGGGCGTCGAGCCCGGCGAGTTCTTCAAGGGGGACGGGGGCGGTGCTGAGCGGAAGCTCGGCTCCGGCGCCCGGCAGTACGACGCTGCCGCCGGGTGCGACCAGGAGGGAGGCGCCCGGGAGGAAGGCATGCACGGTGCCGGTCACCTCCAGCTGGACCGTGACCGATCCCGCTGTGCCCGTAGCCCGCAGGCAGTCCAGGACGAGTGCCGCGTAGGCGCCGGCCAGCGGCCGCCCGTCCGACGACGGGTCGAGTGCCCCGGCGATTTCCTTGCGGAGCCGTTCGACGTCCGCGGCCACCGCCTGGGCCCGCCCGTCCCGCCAGGTGCCGTCGGCGACCAGGCGGGTCCAGCGCAGCACGTACCACTTCCTGGTCGTGTACACATCACCGTGGTGCGAGAGCAGCGCGTCCATCACGTGCAACAGGACGTTGTAGGCATAGCCGACGCGGCCCCGGCTCTCACCTGCGGCTTCGGCGAGCACGGTGTGCACGGCCTGCTCCACGGCCGTGTGCTGGGAGGCTCGGGCCCAGACCGTTGCGAGAGCGGGAAGCCCGTCGAGGTACGGCGCGGTGCCGTCCAGGGCGATGCCGTTGACGATGCGTTCGGTCTGCTTCCGGCGGGGTTCGCGTTGCTTGTCCCAGCTGCGGAAGCCGGCCACGGTCACCTCGGGGGTCGCGGCCGCCAGTCGCTCCAGCTCGGCCAGATTGGCGGCGAGCTCGGCATGACTGAAGGAAACGACCTCGAGGTGGTGGCCGTCCTCGAAGATCTTGGTGGAGATACGCGGACCGTCGATCTCGTCCGCCTGGATGCGGATGAAGTCCAGGTCGCTCGTGGCGTTCGCCAGTCCGTGCACCGGGGAACTGGTCAGGAGCAGCAGGCCTTCGCCGACCCGCTCCTGCATGAGCGTGGCGAGCCATTCGGGGGAGAGCCCGCGCTCGGCGAGAAAGTTCGACACCTGCGCGTGGCGGCGTGCTGTCAGGTCGCTCGGCGACAGTGCGTGGGGAAAGCCGGGAGGTATGCCCATCGGGGTCGGATTCCTTCGGGTTTCAGGAGTGTGCGATTGCTGCGGCCGGTGCGGTCGGCTCCACACCGAGCTGTCGCAGGATCAGCCGGGCGGGCATCGTGTTGTCGACGGTCTGGAGGTCCGCGCCGGCCGGGATGCCCGGGCCGACCGCCGCATGGATGGCGTGCAGCCGGCTGTCGCCGGTGTAGACCACATGGGCCCCGGTCTTGGGCCAGCGACGGACCGTGACTTCGTCGTCGGACCGCAGAGCCGATGGCTGGTAGTCGTCGTCGAGGACGAGGAACACCACGGGCGGGGGGTCGCTTTCGTCGGCGAGCGCGTTTCCGCCGGAGTCGAGGAAGCCGCGCACGACCCGTGCACCGGTCTCCGGGTCGGCGAGCGTGCGCAGACACGCCAGCGCGCGTGCCATGGCCTCGCGTGACAGGGCCGGATCGCTTCGGTCGGTGACCCAGAGCGAGCCGTTGTTGGCCGGGTGGTAGATGACCTGGGAACGTTCGACGTCCAAGGTGTCGGCCGTGGCCGGTGTCGCGAGCCCGGCGTCCACGAGTCGATCGTTCACATGCACCAGATGGGTGCTTCCGACCATACCGTGATCAGCGCCGAGCACGACCGTGTCGCCGGCCTCGGCCCGGTCCAGGACCCGGCCCAGGATCTCGTCCGACCCCTGGTAGCAACGCCGGACGTAGGACCAGACCCGGTCGGCGATGTCCGGGCGGTTGGCACCGCTCTTCTCGTCGCACCAGCCCAGCAGTTCGTGGCCGACATCGTCGGTCATGGGCAGGTACACGACCACCAGGTCGGCCTGGTGCTCCTGCAGTACCGCGTCGGTGGCAGCGCCGAAAGCCTGGGTGACGCATTCCACCGAAGACAGGAAGACCGACTCCGCGGAGCCGTCGCCCCCCTCGGCGAGTCGGGGACCGAACACACCGGCCCGGTAGAGAGGACCCACGCCCTCGCCCGCGAACGGCGGCGACGCCTGCAACCGCTCCACCAGCCGGTGGTTCCGGCCTCCGGTGCGCGGGTTCCAGACCCCCGTGTGTACGAGGAGCAGGCGCCCCGGTGTCCGGACGCAGCCGACCCAGGTGCCGAGGCCCGCGCCGTCGAGCCGCAGCGGCTGCCAGGCGCCGCCGGCGTCGATCCGCAGCTCGGCGCCCGCCGTGCGGAGCCGCACCGGGCCGTCCGGGGAGGTGAGCTCGACCTCGATCCGGTGCCCGGCCACGTCCCAGTGCACGGGGCCGCCGTCGGGTGCCAGCTCGAGGTGGCGATGCCGGGTCAGCCGTCGGCTGTAGGCCTCCACGGCTCCGTCGACGTACGGGCCCACGGTGCTCCGCTCGCCGAACACCCACGGCACGTGCGCGAACGCGCTGCTCAGGTTGCGCTCCGAGACGGTCTCCCATACCGGAGGGGCCGCGGGGAAGTGCGCGGCGAAGCCACTGACGTGGCTGGCGAACCCCTTGCCGGCGCCTGGGACGGTGTACCCGGTGACCTGGTGGTCGCGCGGCCAGGTACCGGTGAAGAGGGTGGCCAGCGACGGCGGCGTCTGGCAGTTGGGGCGGGCAGGGCGCGCCGCGGCGATGGTGCCGTGCGCCCGCATCCGGGAGACGGCCGGCAGTGCGCCCTCCCGTTCCAAGCGGTCCACCACCCAGTGCGCGGCAGCGTCCCAAACGACCCAGTAGACCGTCATCGCGACATCAGCTCCGCGAGCAGAGCCGGAAGGTCCGCGATGGAGTCGATCTCGTGACCGGCCCGGCCCGTGAGGCCTTCGGCCCGCTGGTCCGCGTATTTCCCGGTGCGTACCTGCACGGTGCGCAGCCCTACGGCGTTGCCGCCCGCGATGTCGGTGCTCGCGTCGTCCCCGACCACGACGCACGCGTCGGTCGGTACTCCCAGAGAGCGGGCCGCCAGCTCGAAGAATTCGGCGGCAGGCTTGCCCAGCACCCGGGCGGTCGTGCCGGCGGAGTACTCCACCGCGGCGACCACCGCACCCGTGTCGAGGTGGTCGCCGTCCTCCCGCTTGAAGTACCGGCCACGTTGCAGAGCCAGCAGCTCGGCCCCGTCGCGAACCGCCCGGAAGGCGTTGTCGAGCGCGGGATAGTCCAGGACGTCCCGGCAGTCTCCGATCAGGACATGGGTGAACGGCGGTTCCGACGCGAGGCCCGGCAGCTCGCCCAGCAGGGCGGGCGAGACCAGCGGGTACACGCGAGCGCCGGCGGTGGCCAGCAACTGCCGAGCGGCCACGACGGGGGTGAAGAGCTCCTCCTCGTGGACGGTCAGGCCGTACGCTGCGAGCTCCGACCGGATGACCGACGCCGGCTTGGAATCGGTGTTGGTCAGGAACCGCAGTCCCACTCCTGAGGCCCGAAGTGTCTCTACGGCCTGCGCCGCGCCCTCGAGGGCCGTCCCCCGGGCGTACAGGGTGCCCTCCAGGTCGAGCAGGACGGCGCGTATCGCGGTGCGGGTCATCAGGCCACCGGCCTCGCCAACTCAGGGCACTCGGCGACCGCGTCCTTGAGGAACGTCCGCTTCGAGTAGAAGCCCCGCTCGCTGCTCAGGCCACGTTCGCGCAGGAAGGACTCCAGCCACTGCGCGATCTCCGCCATCTCCTTGAGGATGTCCGCCTCGTCGGGCTCCACGGCGGTGCGGCTGCGGAGGTACTCCAGCTCGCACTGGTTGAGCGTGACGTCCCAGGCGTCGACGAGGCTGCAGTGGTCGAAGAAGATGCCGTAGACGTGCCCGGTCCGCGCGGACTCGAAGTTGACGTCGTAGCGCACCCTGCGGAAGGAGGGGAGCCGGACTCCTTCGACCCCGAGCTCCTCGGTGATGTACCGCTCGAAGCCACCGTCGTCGACGACGTCCAGGCCGTAGGTGTGACTCTCACGGCGCTCGAAGGCGTCCTCGGCGTACCACTTCCGCTTCAGCAGGTGTTTGCCGTCGGTGGTGGGGATGAAGGAGGCGTATCCGCGCTCCTCCTCGGCCGGGCCGGTCACCTCGAAGAGGTGATTGAGGTAGTCCCAGGCCTGGAACTCGTCCCGGTACTCCATGAGGTAGCCGGGCAGGGCGCCTCCTCTCAGCTCGCCGTACAGCTCCACGGTCAGCGTCCACGCGTCAACCGGCGGGACGAGGGTGTACTTGTACTCGAGTTCCTTCCCGCTGAAGCACTTGCGGTAGTACCTCTGGTGGTTGTTGAGGAACAGGAAGCGCTTGGCGTGCAGGCGCACCGCCTCCGGAAGCCAGCTGAGGTCCGCCACGTCGGCGGCCGGGATCGGCTCCTCGGTGATGCGGATGAAAGCCGCGTCCTCGGCCAGGAACCGGATCTGGCTGTGGACATGGGCCTCGGCGCCATGGCTGCTCACGTAGAACAGCGGGACCAGCGGTCCGGCGGTCCACCCGTCCGCGCTCACCGCGGCCACGGCGGCGGTGAGCGGGGCTCCGGGCAGCATGGAGGGGAAGAGATCGGTGCCTTCGGCCTCGGCCGTGTGCGTCCGAGTCCCCGCCAGGTCGCGGGAACGCAGCTCGACGGTCCCGAGCCCGGCCCAGTCCAGGACGACCGTGTTTCCGGGGAAGGAGCGCTCCAGCGGGGCGGCGAGCGATACGAGGACGATCGGGTCGGCCGCCCTGAGCGGGGCGGTTCCGTTCAGCAGGTGCAGCCCGCCGAGGACGAGCCAGGCCGAGCGCGTCGCGCCGGCCGCGTGGGTGCTGCTCACGTCATTCTCCCTTGTGGCCGGTCGTGGCGACGGTGCCGTCGCTGATCACTGCTTCGGTGCCGGTGATGCCCGCTGCGGCTACCGCCGGGATCCCTGCCTCTCGCAGCAGAATCGCCAGGTGGCCCAGGGCGGAACCCTGGTCGAAGACGAAGCCGGCGACATGCTCGATGAGTACCGAGAGCACCGCGTACGGCCGCGACGCGCAGATGATCGGCTTCTCGTCGCTCGCCTTGACCAGGTCGATGATGCGGGCGAGGCCGTCGTGCTCACTGACGTCCTGCGACTTGTTGATGCTGACGGCAGGCCCGATGGACAGCCGGCGCAGCAGGGCGTCGTCTTCCAGGCGCAGCAGCGGTCCGCGGGCGGTGCCCTTGGAAATGCACACCTCCCCGTGCGCGACGACCACCGCGTCGTCGCCGTCGAGGACGGAGTAGTCGACGAAGTAGAGCTCGGCCCCGTCGAGCACCCACTCGATCGTCACCGGTCCGTACTTGTCGTGCATGGCGGTGGTGAACCTGGCGATCTCGGCCAGGTGCGCGAGCAGCACGGTGCCGTTCTCCGCAGCCGTGACGTTGCCCGGTGTGTCGAAGCCGAGAGCCACGTCACCCACCACGATCGTCTCGCCGCCGGCGGTACCCCGGTTGAGCGCCATGAGGCCCTCGTCGGTGTATTCGACGACGAGGCCGTCCCCCGCCTTGCGCGAGATGACACCGAGGTCCCCGCGGATGAAGTCGCGGACCACGGCGGCGTGAACCGCCGTGCCGTCGGCGGTCGACCCGGTCGTCACTGCCAACTGCTGCAGGACGTCCTCCTTGGGCACCACGATCTGGCGCAGGGTCTCCCCGAAGTCCAGGACGCATTCGTCGGTTCCACCCGACAGGGCGTCCCGCAACCGTCCGGCGGTGGCCGCGTCGTGCAGACCGCGGCCGTTGAACTGCACCACCCAGCCGGCGCCCACGGAGACATCGCAGGAGTGCGCCATCCGTTGTGCGGGGCCCCGCTTGGCGGTGTATCCGCTGTAGACGGCCGCGACCTCACCGAGCTGGAAGGAAGCGGGAAGTTCGTCGAAGTAGAGGCGGTAGGGCTGGCAGACGGGCTCCTGCGAGGAGTGCGACTGTTCGCGGGACGCGGTGAGCGGACGGACCTGGATCAGGTGTACGCCCTCTTCGTCGACGGCCCATTCCACATCGACGTCCTGTTCGCGCTGTTCGCGCAGTGCGCGCACCAGCTCGACCACCTGACTGAGCGACTCGTGATCCGCGACCGTCTCCGGAGCTGTCGCAAGGGCGAGCTCGTCGGAGTCGGTGCGCTGCGGTACCGCGACGCCGGCGACCAGTTCGTCGGCGAGGCCCTCGACGTACTCGATCACGACCCGCTGGTCGTCCGCGCCGTCGAGTCCCGTGAACGCCACACCGGCGAGCCTCGGCCGGATCAGACGCTGCACGATGACGGCAAGCCGGGGTGAGGGGTCGAAGTCGCCGGCCCGGATACGGGCAGCGACGGCGGGGGCCTCGTAGTAGGACTGCCAGCACTGCTCGATGGCGGCGATGGCCTCGTCGGCGCCGCGAACCCCCAGGATCGACTGGTACACGCCGGCCTGGCTGGACCCCTCGGTGTCTTCGTCGAGACCGGAGGAACGGACCGCGAGCTCGGTGCCCTCCGGGTCCTTGAAGATCTCCTCGAGACGGGCCGCGAGCAGCTTGCGGGCCTCCTCGGTCAGCATGACCTCGCGGCCGATCTTCTGAATCCGGTCCACCGTGTCGGTGAAGAAGGCACCCACAGTGGCCTTGAGGTCGCCGAACGCCTCGACCAGCGCGGCACGCTGCTCGTCGGTGAGTGAATCGTCGAACTCCCCGGCCGGCACGGAGAAGGCTGTCGGTACACGGAAGGAGTGGCTGGAGTGGGCGAGCTGCGCGAACTTGGGTCCCGACTCCGACTCGTCGATGCTGGCGCCGAGTCCGGGGAAACGCTGCCGGGCGAACTGCTTGTCGAAGTCGACGTGGATGTCGCTCGACCGAGGTCCGACCGAACCCTGGTACTTCCCGTCGTAGAGGAGGATCTCGCCCTGGGGACGCCACCACATCATCTGCCCGATGTTGATGCCGGGGTACACGCGCAGCCGGTTCATCGAGTAGAGCTGCAGCGTCCACTGTCCGGTGTACCCGATGTCGCCGAGGCTGGCGGACAGGTTGATGAAGAGGCCCAGCCGGGCCACCGACGAGCGCGCCGCGAAGGTCGGGGCGTAGTGCTCGCTCCCCAGAACCTCGATGGTGTGCGCCAGGTAGAGTCTTCCGGGTTCGAGTACGTACCCGTCCTCCGGAATCTCTATTTCCTCGAACTCGTTGGTCTGCCGGGCGTCGAGAGGCGTCGTCTGGTAGACGCGCAGGGTCTTGCCGAGGCGGAAGTTGTAGCTGTTCGGGTTGACTTGCTCTGGCGTGAACGGGTCGATGGTGATGCGACCGTTCGCCCGCTCACGTGCGATCTCGTTACCGGTGAGAATCATGGTTACCCATTCGCCTTGCCCCCAGCGGGGGCGCTGTCATAGGGGATAAGACCTGCGGCCGGACAGCGTCCCGGGCCGGGGGAGACCGCCACCGGCCGGCAACGCCCGCGCGGTGCAGGTGCGGCGGGCGAGGCGGCCTGGAGGGCGGACACCGTGGGTGTCAGCGAGCCTCAACCGGCGTCACGCGGCGCGATGCCTGCGGCTGCCCCGACACCGATGACGAGGGCCGGCGGCCGGACCGCCAAGGAGAGTCGCCGGGTCGAGCGTCCGCGTACTGCATCGTTCCGCATGTGTTAAGCGTCCCGTTCTGCTTCGCCCCTCGTAGGAAGGGGGGCGATGTGCTTCACCCTGCCAGAGCGCGGGATTGGGATTCGATCTTGAGACCTGGCGACTTACTGCCTGGCGGGAAGTTCCCGGGAGGACATACCGGATCAACGGTGTCGAAATCAGAGAATCCGGGGAGCGGTTCCCTGGTGGACTTCGCGGCGGTGGCCTGGCTCGGGGTGGCCGAGGCGGGGGAGGGCGTGGACCAGTGGCCCGCGTGGGCCTGCTCGGCGGCGGGGCAGGCGCTTCGCGGTTTGCCCGAAAGATCCGTGATCACGACGAAAAAGGAGTGTCAGGGCTCCCTTCCGGTGCGCGCCAACCCGTGATGCGACACCTCAGAGGCATGGATTCCGGGTGTGTCCGCACATCAAAATGCCAATAAGTCATCGGCACCGGGAGGCAGCTTGTCCGCTTACATGGGAAACAGGGTCTTCCATGTCTCCGTAAGGGCATCTGCGCCGTGGAACCGTACTCCCGGGATGCCCAGCCTTCCCGCCGCCGACACATTCTCCGCCTTGTCGTCGATGAAGACGGCGTCTGCGGGGTCGGCGGACATCTCGGAAAGGGCCTGCTCGAACGCTCTCGGGTCAGGCTTTTTCGCGCCGAGTTCGCAGGAGAAGACCAGCTTGTCGAAACACTCGGCCACCTGCGGCATGACCCGCGGCAGTGCGGACAGCAGCAGCGCGTCATTGTTGGTGAACAGAGCCGTGCGGCAGGGGCGCGACGCCCGCACGAGCCGCAGCACCTCGTGATCGGGATCGAAGGCCGCGCACCACAGCCGCTCCAACTCCGCCCGCCCGCCCTTGAATCCGAGCTCGCTGCGGACCGTCTCGTGGATGCGGCCCGCGGTCGCCCCGCCTTGGTCCCACAGGTCGACGAGCCCGGTCCCGTAGAGGGCTTCCCGCACGTCCTGCGGGCTGGTACCGCACGCTGCGGCCAAGAGTTCCAGGCGTCGCTCCGGAACGAACCGGCATACGACATCGCCCAGGTCGAAAAGAATGACTTTGGGGTTCATGGGGGTGGACCATAGCATGACGCGGTTTGCCGTAATTTCCGATCTGCACGGAAAGTATGAGCATCTTCAGGACATTGTGGAGGCCGGTAAGGGGCGCATTGATGCCATCGTCATCACCGGCGACTATCTTGAGGCGAAGATATCGAAGAAACACCTGCATCTGGGCCTTGAATGGCCGCTGGAAGACGTCGTGGACGTGGACCCGGAGCTCTGGAGTTTCCTGGAATCCTGCACACTCGTGCGAGGGAACCAAGAAGAGCGCATCGCCGCCGTGATGGCGGGCCGGCCCGTGCCCGCGCTGCTGGCGCCACTGCTCGCCGCCCCCGGCGAGTGGGCCACCTGCACGACCCGGTTCGTGCACGGCCATGGCTTCCCGTGGGCGCGTACCGGCGGGCAACTGGACCATCCGCTGCTTGACGACACCGTTTCCGCCGACCGAGCTGTGATCGTGCACGGACACAGCCATCGGCGGTTGCTCACCCTCGGCTCCGGAGTCCGTATCGAGCCGGTGACGGGTCAGCCGTACGCCCTCGCGCCCGAGGGCACCTGTGTGGTCAACGTGGGCGCCGCGCGTGATCCGGAAGCCCACTGGGTGCTCTACGACGAGGACGCCCGCACGATCACGTTCGAAACAGCCCGTACGACAGGAGTTCGATGATGACGATGGACACGCAGCACGAGCGCAAGCCACGCGTGCTGGTCATAGCCGGGCGGGCAGGCAAACTCAAGGTGGCCGCGGACGCCGGGTACGAGGTCGTGTACCTCCAGAACCCCCAGCTCTTCGCCGACACCCACCGTGCCCACGTCAGCCAGGCCCTGCTGATGGACTACACGAGGATCGACGAGGTACTGCCCGTTGTCGCGGGGCTGCACGCAGCCGACCGGCTCGACCTCGTCGTCTCCTTCACGGACCCCGGCCTCGAGCCGGCCGCCGTCATCGGCGAGCGACTCGGTCTGCCCGGCAACCCGCCCGCCGTCTCCACCGTCTTGCGCGACAAGTACGCGCTGCGTCGCCTGCTCGCCGACGCCGGCATCGAGGAGCACCCCTGTGCCCGGGTCCGTACGGCCGAGGAACTGAAAGCCTTCTGCACCAAGCACCACTACCCGGTCATCCTCAAACCCCAGGACGGTACCGGCAGCCAGGGCATCCGGCGCATGGACTCGCCCGAGGACGCGGACCGGGCCTTCGCCGACCGGCCCGACTCGGACGGGGCGCTGCTTGCCGAGACCTTGCTGACCGGGATGGAGGTCAGTGTCGAGTCGATCACCCAGCACGGGCACCACCGAGTCATCGCGATCACCGAGAAGTTCATAGACGAGAACTACGTCGAGCTCGGACACGTCGTGCCCGCCCGGATCGCCCCCGGACAACGGGACGCCATCGAGAAGCTCGTCCTGAGCCTGCTGGATGCGGTCGGCCTCGCCGAGGGCTGCGCGCACACCGAGGTCATGCTGACCGCCGACGGTCCGGTGATCATCGAGTCCCACAACCGGATGGGCGGGGACCGGATCTATGAACTCGTCCGGCTCTCCCACGGCACGGATCTCGAGAGGCTGAGCTTCACGCTGCCCCTGGACGCCGACACACTGCCCCCCACCCCCACCCCTACCCGGGCTGCCGCCGTGTGGTTCGTGCGTGCGGAGCCGGGCCGGGTCCTCTCGGTCGACGGCGAGTCCGAGGCCAAGGCGGCCGAGGGGGTGTGCGAGGTCGTCGTCACCACGGGCCCCGGCTCCGAGGTGAACCCCGTACGCTCCAGCGCCGACCGGATCGGGTACGTCATCGCGGTCGGAGCCGACGCCGACGAGGCGCTGGACCGTGCCCGCCGCGCGGCACAGTCCGTCGTCGTCCGGACGGAGGAGGCAGCGTGAGCCTGCATCCTGACGGCGCTCCCGTGCCCGCCGGTGTCACCCACGTCATGGTCGGCTTCGGCGCTGCGCTGCTTCCCGACCTGGACCGGCTGCTGCCGCCCGGCTCACTGCTGATCGTCGAGGAGCCCGATGTGGTCGCGGCCCGCGGCCTCCTTCCCCGGGCGGCCGAGCATCCTTGCGTCGCGGTACTGATCACCGCCCCGATCCACGACGAGGACGACCTGTCGGCCATGCTGGCCGCCGTGCCGCGTCCACCCGCCGTACGGGCCGTCCTGCCTGGCGTCGAGTACGGGGTCTCGGGCGCGGCCGCCCTCGCCGACGCCTGGGGCCTGCCCGGCGCGGGGCCGGCCGCCGCCCGCATCCTGCGCGACAAGGCCCTCCTGCGGGAAGCCGCCGACCGGGCGGGGATCCCGCAGCCCCGCTGGAAGCGGGTGGCGGGGCCGGAGGAGGTGCGAGAGTTCCGCAGCGGTACCCCGGACGGCAGGTGTGTGCTCAAACCCGCCAACCGTCAGGGCAGCCTGGGCGTCCAGCTCCTCGACGCAGCCGATGACCTCGACGAGGCCTGGAAGCGGACGGTGGGGGCGGACGAGCCCAGGTTGCGGGCCCGGCGCCTGCTGCCGACCACCTTCCTCGCGGAGGAGCGGCTCGATGGGCGTGAAGTGAGCGTCGAATGCGTGGTGTCCGACGGCCGGACGCTCTTCCTCAACATCACCGAAAAGCTCGTCCAGGGCGGCCGCCACCCGGTGGAGGCCGGCCACCAGGTGCCCGCACACCTTCTGCCCGCCGCCCCGGAGCGGATCGCAGACGTCATGGAGCAGCTGGTCGAGGCCACCGGATTCCGTACCGGGGTGCTGCACGCGGAGTGGATCCTGCGCGACGGCGAACACCCCCAGCTCGTGGAGTGCGCGGGCCGGGTTCCCGGTGACTGCATCCACGAGCTCGTCGACCTTGCCCACGGCGGCTCGCTCGTCGCCGATTTCCTCACCGTCCTCGGCGGCTCCGACGCGGTGACCCGGCGCACCCCTCGCCGGCACGCGGCGATCCGCTTCCTCGACTGCCCCCCGGGCACCGTCGAGTCGGTCGACGGAACGGAGCACGCCGACGCCGTGCCCGGGGTGATCAAGGTCCACATCGGTGTGGGGCCCGGGGCGTACGTGGGGACCGTGTCGAACTCACACGAACGCGTCGGATACGTCGTCGCCACGGGCGAGAGCGCCGACCAGGTCACCACCCGTGTGGAGCGGGCGGCGGCGTCCGTCCGGTTCCGGCTGGACGCCGACGGCTCGGGCGGCCCCGCGGCCGCTCGCACCGGAACGCCAGGCCACGACTCCACCGGGCGAAGCACCGGCCGGCACGGCGGCGGGGAGCGCTCATGACCGAGCACGTCCTCGTCGTCGGCAGCGGCCGTGATCTGCCGGGCCGGGTCCGTGCCACCGCCCCGGGCACCCGGACCTCTGTGATCTGCCGCCTCGACTACCTCTCACGGCTCCGGGAACGCGCCGAGCACTCCCGTGTCATCGCCGTCCGCCACGACGCGTCCGATGCCGAATGGGTGGCCCTCGCCGCTGCCGCGCACGCGGTGGACCCCTTCACCCGGATCGCCACCTTCGGCGAACGCGACCAGGACCGCTGCGCCGAGATCGGCCAGGCCCTGGGCCTGCGTACCCACACGCCCCGGACGGTCGCTCTGGTACATGACAAGACCGCCATGCGCGCCCGGCTGCGCGCGACCGGTGTGGACCCCACGCCCTCGACCGCGGTTTCCGGCCTTCCCGCCCTCCGCGCCTTCGTGCAGGAAAACGGGCTGCCCTGCGTGCTGAAGCCGGCCCGCGGCTCGGCGAGCGTCGGTGTCGCCGTCATACGTACCGGCTCGGAGGAGGAACTGGCCGCCGCCTACCACCGGGCGGGCGGACACTTCGACGGGGTGTCCGGTACCGAAGTGCTGGTCGAAGGCTTCCACGAAGGACCGCAGTTCAGTGTCGAGGCGTTCTCCGAGGGCGGCGAGCACCAGGTCGTCGCGCTCACCCGTAAATACTCCGACCCGGTGCACTTCGTAGAACTAGGCCACGTGGTGCCCGCTGAACTCAGCCCCGCTCTGCAGGACACTTGCCGTCACCTCGTGGAACAACTCCTCAGCGCACTGGGAGTGGAGTCCGGAGCCACCCACACCGAGCTTGTCCTGACAGCCGTCGGTCCCCGCGTCATCGAGACCCACCTGCGGATGGGCGGCGACGAGATCCCGACGCTGGTGCTGACGGCCACCGGGATCGACCTCAGCGAATACGTGGTCCGCCAGACCGTCGGCGAGAGCGTCCTGCCCGACCTGCGCAAGGCCCTCTCGGTTGCCCCGGTGCCCAGGCGCAGCGCGGCCGTCTGGTTCGCCGCACCACCCGTCTCCGGAGTACTCACCGCAGTCGAAGGAGCCGACCCGGCTCGTCTCACCCCGGACACCGACGAGGTCCGCCTCCTGGCGGAACCGGGCGCGGTCTGCGCCGGACTGGAGTCCTCCGACTCCCGGCTCGCGCTTGCCCGGACCCACGGCCCGAACGCCGAAGAAGCGCTGGCCACCGCGCGTACCGCGCTGGCCGGCCTCGTCTTTCACATCCGGACCGGTCCGGCTACGGAGGAGGCAGTATGACCCACCCGGACCACACCGCGGGCCGGGCGCCGAGCTCCGCGCAGGACGCGCTCCGCGCGACTGCTGCAGACCTCGCCGCCGAGATGAACCGGCACGCCCCTCTGGGCTCCCGCCCGTCCTCCGGCGCCGTGCAGTCCTGGCACCGGATCAGCGGCCGGTTCGCCGAGGGCAGGGTGAGCGACCTCAGCGTCCAGCAGGGCCAAGCCACCTCCGCCAGATACCTCCTGGCCGACGGGCTGCGCCACCGGACGGTCAGCGGCCTCGACCCCAGGGCGGCCCGGTGGGGGGCGAAACCGGCCGCGAACCGTCGCGACCTGCTGCCCGATCCACCCGTCTGGCAGGAGATCCCAGCCGTGCTGCGCACCTTGAGAGCCCTGGAGGATCAGGCCCGCGGCCATGATCCGCGCATAGCCCAGGTGGTCGTGGACTTCGAGCTCAGCGAGCAGGACCTGTGCCTCGTCGCGGGGGAGGGCCTCGGGATGCTCCTGGAGGAACAGCGACTGCTCAGCTACCTCTCGGTCCGGGTCATCGCGCGCCAGGGCGACCGGGTGTCCACCGGCTTCTACACCCCCGGTACCAGCGGCCCGCTCGGCGGGCTCGACGCCCGCGCCTGCGGATCCGAAGTCGCCCGCCGCGCCGTGGCCGGCCTGGAGGCCCGGCCCGCCCCGGTCGGGCGGATGCCGGTGGTCGTCGCGGGCGGCAGGGGAATGGTTCTCCTGCACGAGGCCTGCTGCCATCCGCTCGAGGGCGACGAGGTCGTCAACGGTTCGGTCTACGCGGGGCGGCTGGGCGAGCAGATCGCCTCGCCGCTGGTGACGGTTCGCGACGATGCCACCGTTACGGGCGCGGTGGGCTCGTACAGGTACGACGACGAGGGCGTCGCGGGCGGGTCGACCGGTGTCATCGAGGACGGCAGGCTCGTCGGCTACCTCACGGACCAGGAGTCGGCCGCCCGGCTCGGGACCGCTTCCAGCGGCAACGGCCGGTGCACGACCGTCCTTCAGCCACCGCTGCCCAGGATGACCAACACCTGTCTGGCCGCCGGGACGTCAAGCGTGGCCGACATCATCGCGGACACCCCGTACGGGATCTACGCCGAGCACGTGGGCGGCGGCGAAGTCGTCGAGGCCACCGGCGAGTTCACCTTCAGGGTGACCAACGGCTGGCTGATCGAGAACGGCAGGATCACCGACCCGATCGAGGAGACGACCATCGCCGGTCTCGGAACCGAGGTGCTGCGGGACATCGACGCGGTCGCGGACGACGTGACGGTCGGTGCGGCCAAGTGCGGCAAGTTCGGGCAGTGGGTTCCTGTCGGGGTGATCGGGCCGACACTTCGGGTCGGCTCCCTGCTGGTCGGAGGAACACAGCGATGACGGCGAACGGGAACATGCGCACGCTGATCGAAGCGGCGGCCCTCGAGGACGCGGACTGCGAAGTCTGGACGGCCCACCGGGAAACCGAGGAGGCCGTGTGCCGGCTCGGCGTCGTGGAACGGCGCAGCGACGTCGACTCGGGAACCACCGCGGTCACCGTGTGGCAGGACGGTGCCGAGGGCTACGCGGTACGCGCGATGGCGGACTCAGGAGACCCCGCGCTGGTGGCAACCGCGCTGGCGGTGGGGCGCGCTCTGCCGGAGCGGGTTCCGGCACCGCCGGCGCCGGGACCCGCTCCGGTCCGTTCCGCACGCCCGACCTCCCGGCCCGTACTGGACGACAAGACCCTCGAAGTGGTCCGCCGCCTCAGCGAGGGCCACCCTGGTCTGGAGATCGAACTGCGCGTCCGGGCCGAGCGGACCACCATAGGGCTGCACCGCGCCGGCGGAGCCCCCCGGGGATATGACACCGGGCTCTTCCAGCTCCAGGCCCGCGTGACGGCGA
Organism: Streptomyces sp. BF23-19; assembly: GCF_041106355.1. Classification (NCBI taxonomy): domain Bacteria; kingdom Bacillati; phylum Actinomycetota; class Actinomycetes; order Kitasatosporales; family Streptomycetaceae; genus Streptomyces; species Streptomyces sp. BF23-19. Next base: position 19,759 of record NZ_JBGBPT010000013.1, read on the forward strand.
CGGCGGGCGGTGTCGGTTTCGTCTCGCACCAGTTGTACGGGGATTGCGCGGCCGAACTCCTCGACCGGGTGGCGAGCACCGACCTGCCCGAGGTGTGTGATCTCGCCGCAACGCTGACCGGAGCCCCGGCTGCCGAACTCGACCACGATGACGTGCTGGTCACCGGCCGGGTGATGGTGAAGCTCCTCTCCCTCGTCGTGCCCGCCTTCCAGCTGGACACCGTCGTCGAGGGCCGATCGCCCCTGGACGGGCTGATCGGGCGTCAGGTCTGCGCGGCCGGGGTGGACCTGATCGACGACCCCGGCGCGAAGGACAATCCGCTCGCCGCCCCCTGGGACGACGAGGGTACGCCCACCCGGACGACCGAGTTGGTCCGCGACGGCATGCTGTGCGGTTTCCTCGGACACCGCCGCAGCGCCCGGCTGGCCGGAGGGGAACACCACGCCACCGGCTCCGGATGGCGGGGCGCGGCCGGTGAGATGCCCCGGGTCCAGCCGAGCCATCTGTCGCTGCGTCCGGGGCCGGCACTCGGCCCCGGGCCGCTGCCCGGACGACGTCTGCTACGGGTCGTCCAGGCGAACGGTGCCCATACCTCCAACGGCATCACCGGTGACTTCGCCATCGGGGCGAACGCGATCCTGGAGTACCCGGACGGAACCCGCCGCAACGCCGGGAACATCACCCTCGCGGGCAATGTCTTCGACCTGCTGCGCCGCCTCGAGGGACACGACGGGGTCGTGCGGACCGCGCGATCGCACACGTCCTTCGTGGCGAGCCCCGGTGTCTGGGCCCGTGGTCTGACCGTGGGCCGATGAAAGGGGCGAAGGAAGTGCGGATCACAGACCTTCCAGAGTTCCGGCTGTTCTGGGCCTCGCAGGCCATGAGCATGCTCGGCACGGCGACCAGCCGCACCGCCCTGCCGTTGCTCGCCGCCACCGTGCTGGCCGCCTCGCCGTTCCAGATGGGCCTGCTGCAGGCCTCGTTGGCGGTCGCATACCTGGTACTCGGACTGCCGGCCGGGGCGTGGATCGACCGGATGCGGCGTCGACCCGTCCTGATGGTGTGCGACCTTGCCCGTGCGCTCCTGATGGTTGCCCTGGCCCTCGCAGCCCTGCTGGACCGGCTCAGCTTCCCGCTGATGATCGCGGTGGGGCTGTTGCTCGGTGTGGCCCGGACCTTCTACGAGATCGCGTACCAGTCGTTCATACCTGCCGTCGTCGGCCGGGCGCGGCTGGTCGAGGGGAACTCCAAGCTGGAGAGCACCACTTCGGCCTCCCAGACGGCCGGACCCGCGGTCGCGGGCGTGCTCGTCCAGGTGGGCGCGGCGGCCGGGGTCGCCGTCCAGGCCGTCAGCTACCTCTTTTCCTTCCTGCTGCTTCTGCGCTTGCGCAAGCCGGAGAGGCTGCCGGAGCGGGCACCTTCCAGGAGCCTGCGCACGGAGATCAAGGGCGGGCTGGTCTTCGTCCTCGGGAATCCCCTGATGCGGGCCGTTGCCGGGTCGGCCGCCACGTACAACTTCTTCTACGCCGTCCAGTCGCCCCTGGTGGTGCTGCTTCTCGTCGGCGAAGTGGGGATCTCGGGGGCTGCGGCCGGCGCGCTGATGACAGTGGGCGGCGTCGGCGGGCTGCTGGGCGCGGCCACTTCGCAGTGGGTCGCCCGACGGGTGGGCCAGGTCCGGGTGATCTGGGTGGCATACGTGACCACCATCCCCCTGGTGATGCTGATTCCGTTCGCCGGGCCGGGCTGGAGGGTACTGCTCTTCGCCGTGCCCTGGTTCACGGCGGCCTACGGCCTGGTGGTCTACAACGTCGCTCAGGTGAGCTTCCGGCAGGCGATGTGTCCGGATGAGCTGCTGGGCCGGATGAACGCCAGTGTGCGCTTCCTGATCTGGGGCATCATCCCGGTCGGCGGAATGGTCGGCGGCGCGCTCGGAGAGTGGCTCGGGGTGCGTGGTGCCCTGCTGGTCGCGGGGGCGGGGATGACTTCCGGCGTGCTGTGGCTGCTGTGCTCGCGCTTGCGGACCATGCGCGGTATGCCGGAGCAGGACCCAACGACGGCACTGGCGAGGGACCTGCCGGCTTGACGTGCGATGCGCTCAGCTTCCTCAGTTGAGCTTGTTCGCGAGCAGATTGAGCTCACTGATGAGGTACCCGGCGTGGGCCCGATTGCGGGCCCCGATGCGCTGCATGATGTCGGACACGTGGCGCTGGCAGGTCCGGGTGGAGATGCCGATCTGCCGCGAGATGCTCTTGTCCTCCTCTCCCTGTACGAGCAGCCGCATAATCTCGTACCTGACGTCGTCGCTGGCCAGCTGGGTCTGCTTCCGGTCGTACGCGGCCGGGAAGGGCGCCGCAGAGAGCCACGAGCGCTCGAAGGTGGCCACCATGAAGTTCACCACGCTGGGCTCGTGGACCAGTACCGCTCCGTTGGGGGCGCCGTGGTGCTCGATGAGCGCGGCCTTGGCGTCGAAGACGATGAGCCGCTGCAACGTACCGGCCATGGTGCGTACTTCGGCTCCCTGCGCCACCAGATCCTCCACGAACGCGACGGTGGGCAGGTCGAACTGTGCCGCGTACTGGTAGATGGTGCGCATCCGCACGCCCCGCTGCAGCAGCTGGGACGTGCGGTGGGCGGACTCGGCGAGTACCTCCATCGGCCGGCCGCCTCCCGGCTGGGAGGTGAGCACTTCGGATCGACATCGGGCGGTCAGCTCCGTGATCAGCTCGCGTACGCCATCGAGGTCCTCGATCAACTCGACGTCCTGGCCGCTCATCCGTTCTAGCAGACTGCCGTCGTAGAGGGGGACCAGCCGGGACAGCTCGCCGTAGAGCCGCTCGACCTCGCGCGTGTGCCGGTTGAGTTCGCGTACCGGCTCACCCAGGAGCAGGGCGCGTGCGCGATCCGGCGGTACCGCCTCGTAGCGGTCGGAGTCGCAGCCGACCCTGCGGATGAGCCGGAAGCGCAGCAGCTGGTCCACGACGTCGTGTGCCTCGGCCGACGTGAACCCTTCCGCGTTGCTCAGGTCCGCCGTCCGAAAGGCCTTGGTGCCCACGGCGAAGCGGTAGGCACGGATGTCGAGGTCTCTGATGGCGGGGAGGCCTATTGCTCCGCCAATGTCCGAAGTTAGCAACTCTGTACCCCTGTCGAGTTGGTGTCAGTCAGAAAGACGATCCTGTCCTGGGGCAGCGGTGACAACCATGCCCCGGTCATGATTGCAACTGTCTCCCGAAGAACTTCGGAAGACGATTCAATTTTTTCGGTTCCATGAGTGAGGAATGCGCGTAGTGAAGCTCATCTGTCGCTGTCTCCGGTCAATTGTTGCCTTCTCCGTCGTTACCGCCGGTATCGCGGTCATGGAGCTCTCCAACACCGGCACGGATCTGGGCTGGGGCTGATTCCCGGTTCATGTCGTCTGGTGAGAGCGATCGAGAGGGGGAGCGAATGTCTGAATCAGGTTCCAGAACCGGGCGCTGGCGTCTCGTCGTCGTCGGGGGAGGTTCAGCCGGCGTCATCCAGGTGCGCCAGGGCGACGTACCACCGCAGGAGATCCTCGTCGTTGCCGAACGGGTCGGCACGGGCATGGCCTTCCTGGGCCGCACCATCCTCCAGTCCTACGCTGACGAACTGATCCTTTCCCGCCGGTCGGGCGAGCTTCAGTCCGCGCTGGCGGTGGGGGAGCTCAGGCCGAACGCGGACGAGTACGACACGTACGTACGGGAATCCCTGCTGCGGTCCGGGGCCTCGGTGACCCTGGCCAAGGTGATGGACATCCAGCGCGACGAGGACGGTTTCGTGCTCAGTCTGCGCACCCCCGGAGGGGTGCGCCGGCAGGTGTACGCGGACGCGGTGGTGCTGGCGACGGGAAGCACTCCGCGCAGGCCGCCGGAGGACTGGCAGGCCGCCGGAGCCATCTCCTACGACACGGTCTACCGAGAGCTGACCCAGGGCAACACCAGCCGCTGGGCCGGACTTTCCGTGGTCATCGCCGGGGCCGGCAATTCGGCCATGCAGACAGCGGGCCTGATGGCCCCCGCCGCCCGTGACGTGACGATTCTCGCCAACAGGTACGTCGGGATGTACCCGTCGGAGAGCGATGACAGGTTCGCCTGGCGGGCCCCGTCGCAGCTCACCTACGAACTCGTCGCCAAGAGCAGCCGGGAGTGCGGGCGCCGCCCCTGGCGCGTGCCGTGCGTACGCCACCTCGTCCACGATTCCCTGGACATGGACGGCGACACGGTCCGCTGGCGCTACCGGAGGGAGGGCAATCTCGGAATGCTCGGCTCCCACTCGCTGCCGGACCGCTGCCGCCATGCGCGGGGAACGGTTGTCTCCGGCGGTGAGGGCGACGAGGTGTGGGAGGAGACCCGCGGACACGACAGCGTCGTCGTATGGGCCACCGGCAGCAACCCCGTCTACCCGCCCGGAGAGCTGCTGGCTTCCCTGTCCCGCGAACCCGACGGCTCTCTGTCCCGGGACGAGTACGGCCGCACGGGTGTGCCAGGTCTCTTCGTGACCGGGGCCTGCGCCGGGCAGCGCTCGGTGAACGACACCGTCCCCGCACGCACCCGCACCCCCCTGGTCGCGGTGCCCCCGAAGGCGGCACCGGAATTCCCCGTCGTGCAGGTGGCGGTGTGACCGCGGGAATCCGGGGTTTCCGGATCCTGGCGGTCGAAGGAATAGACGGTTCCGGGAAGACGACCCTCGTACGGCGAGTCGCCGAGGCGATGGGAAGCGCCGCACGCATGGAACGACTGTCACCGCACATGGGCGGAGTTTTCCGCGAGCTGGTCGACAGCCCTGCCGATTCCTCGGTCCGCTACCAGGACGTCATACCGGGGTCTCTCCGAAGGTTCGCGTATGTGGCCGACGCCATTTCTCAGTTCCACTATTTGGACAGTGCATATTCAGGCCATGACTGGGTCCTCTTCGATCGCTGGCTTCCCACCTACGACGTGTACTGCGAGGGGGAGAGCGTCCACGACGAATGGTGCAGGGAGCTCGCGGGCCTGCTGCCCGTTCCCGACCTCCTGATCCGGCTGCGCACCAGCCCTAAGGTGGCCGCCGGCCGGGTGCGGAGCCGCGGGGACTGGACGGCGGACCACTGGAGCCCGCAGCGGCTCCTGGAGGATCTCACCCGTCTGGACCTCGGCTACGACAGGGCTTTGGCCGAAACACCCCATGTCGTCGTCGACGGGGACCGGGGCGCGGACGCAGTGTACGAAGAGGTCCTCGGGCTTGTGCGGGCCGTCGGGTGAGCGGCCCGCAACCGCCGCGCACCCTCCTTCTCGTAGCCGACGGTTCGGCCTCCGACGCGATCGCGCCGCTCCTCGCCCAGCGGGCCTGGCTGGCTGCGAACGACGTGCGGCTGCTCGTGCACGCCTACGCCGAGGTCACCGGAGGAGGTCTCCCCGCGCTGCCGCCCGACACGGCGGTCGTCCTCGGCTTCCCCCATGCCTTCTGGGACAGCCGGGTCGAGGGGATCCTGTCCGGCCCGTACGGGACGGCGGACTACGCCCAGGCGCTACGCACGCATCTCCTGGACGCCGAGGCCGCATTGGACGAGGCCGTCGCGGGGCAGCCGCGCTATCTCAACTCTCCGCGCGCCATCGCCCGTACGAGGGACAAAGCCGAGGCCCAGCGCACCTTGCGGAGGGCTGGGGTGCCGGTGCCCAGCCTGCTGGACGATCCCCGGCCCGACGACGTGCTGCGAGAACTGGCGAGCGGCACCACCCTCTACGTCAAAGCCGTCTGCGGCTCGATGGGGAAGGGGATGGCGCACCTCGCCCCGGGCCGCTGGCAGACCAACTACCACTACGACGGGTACCGACTGCTGGCCCCGCCGCCTCCTGCGGGAGCGGAAGGCGACTGGGAGCGCCGGGAACAGTGGCTGTTCCAGGACGTCCCGGTCGGTGACCACCGGTTCTTGGAACGGCTCTGCCTCACCCCCGGCTTCCTCTTCGAGCGAGGCATCGGCGGTCCCGGGGACGGATCGGAACGAACCGAGTTCCGGATCACCGTCGCCGGCGGGACCGTCGCGGCCGCCGACGAGAGGCGGGCGCCCGCGCAGGCACTGACGACCCGCAGGGCCGAGGGCGGCGCGAGCCGCCCCTCGGACCCGCATCACCCCGCGGCCGAAGCGGCACTGGCCGCGGCCGAGGCGCTGCACCTGGGCTACGCCGTGTTCGACGTGGTCACCGACGCGGACGGGGCACCGTACGTCGTCGACACCACGGCCTTCCCGGCCACCGGCAGCGCAGCACGACTGTGGCGCCGCCTCCTGGACCTGCTGGTCGTGCGTCCCTTGGCGGACGCCCGGCCGGTTCTGTGAAACACCTCAAACCAGATCTCTGAAGGAGATGTGCTGTGCAGACCCTTGATGACTTCTTCTCCAGCTTGAACGCCGCGGTGAAGTCCACCGACTGCGTGGACAACGACTTCTTCCGCGCCTTCCGCGCACAGCAGCTGGACGTCGACGGCGTGCAGAGGTTCGCCGACCAGTACTTCCTCTACATCCGTACCTTCCCGCAGATCCTGGCCGGGCTGGCGCACCGCGTGGACAACGAGGAGATCCGCCGGGAGCTGGCCAAGACGATCGTCTCCGAGCTCGGCGGCGGCGGCGAGGGGGGCATGGGCCACTACAAGATGTTCCAGAACGCCTGTAGCCCGCTGGGCATCGACATCGCCGAGGCCGGCACGATCGAGTACCTGCCGGAGACCACGGCCCTCGTGGACGGCATCCGCTCCCTGTTCCTCGAAGGCAGTGTCGAGGCCGCCCTGGGCGGTCACTACACCATCGAGCTGAGCGGCCTGCCGATGATCAACAGCTTCTACGAGGGCTTCCGCGTGCTGCCCGGCTCCACCGTGGAGAGCATGGAGTACTTCTACCTGCACCTTCTCATCGAGCGTGAGCACGTGGAGTGGATCCACGCCGCTGTCGAGCAGGCCACCGGCGGTCCGGAGTCCCGCGCGGAGATCCGTCGCGGCGCCCTCCTCATCGCCGAGCTGCTCGGCAACTTCTGGGGAGCCCTGCACCGCGAGATCGTCCAGCAGCCGGTCGGAGCGTGAACATGACCAACCCGCAAGGCTTCCGTGTCATCGATGGTGACGGGCACGTCATGGAGCCCGATCACATCTGGACCGAGTACATCGACCCTGCCTTCCGTGACCGGGCACCCCGCCGGGCCAAGGCAGACGGGCAGGGCTGGGCCCAGATGCTCGTCGACGGGCAGCCGATGTACCGGAACTACCCGGACGAACTGGTCGCCGAGTTCCAGCGGCGCACCCTGGAGAGCTACGGAGAGTACGCCGCCCGCGGCTTCGACGCGGCTTCCCAGGTCAAGTCCCTGGACGACCAGGGGATCGACATGTCGTTCCTGTACCCGTCTCTCGGGCTCGGCACGGTCGCGATCGACGGGATGGACCCCAAGCTCGCAGCTGCCATCTCCCGTTCGTACAACAGGTGGCTCGCCGACTTCTGCTCGTACGCGCCGGACCGGCTCAAGCCGGTGGCCCTGCTCAGCCTGCACGACGTCGGGCTGGCGGTCCGAGAGCTCCGATATGCCGTGGAGACGCTGGGCATGCGCTCGGTGATGCTCCGGCCGAACATGGTCAACGGCCGCTCCGTCGGGCACCCGGACACGGCGCCGTTCTGGGCCGAGGCCGCGGCACTGGGCGTATCCGTCAGCTTCCACGAGGGCTGCCACACCATGCTCCCGGCGGCCGGAGCCGACCGTTTCACCACGCACTTCGCGATGCACAGCGCCTGCCACCCGATGGAGCAGATGATGGCATTCATCGCGCTCGTCGACGGCGGCGTGATGGAACGCCATCCGGAACTGCGGTTCGGCTTCATGGAGGCGGGCTGCGGCTGGGTGCCCTACCTGCTGTGGCGCATGGACGACCTGGAGTACCGCAACTGGAAGTTCCAGATCCCGGGGGTCAAGCACACGCCCACGGAATACTTCCGGCGCCAGTGCTGGGTCACCGCCGAGGGCTGCGAGCCGTACCTCGACAAGCTGGCCACCGACATCGGCACCGACCGACTGCTCTTCGCCAGCGACTATCCGCACCCGGACCATGAGTTCGGCGAGGAGCTGGAGGACGTGCTGAAGAGCGGCCTCTCCGATGACGTCAAGCGGGCGATCCTGTGGGACAACCCCGCAGCGTTCTATGGCGTCGTCTGATCTCCTCCCGGTGACCGGGGCCGTACGGCCCCGGTCACCGGGTGCGGACATCTACTCGCACACGGACGGGCTCGCCGCACGCTACGAGGCGGTCAACCTGGGCCGGGGCGCCCCCGACTTCGACGGCCCACCTGTGCTCCGGCGCGCGGCCCAGCGCGCCATGCGCTCGGGCCTCAACCAGTACGGGCCGTCGGCAGGCCAACCCGAGCTACTGAGGGCCCTCGCCGCCGGCGCGGCCCCGTACGACCCCGCCACCGAGATCACCGTGACCGCCGGGACCACCGAAGCCGTCGCCGTGGCGCTCGAAGCGCTGCTGTGCGCCGGTGACGAGGTGCTGCTCCTGGAGCCGTTCTACGACTCGTACCCCGCGCTGGTACGGCGCGCGGGCGGCATCCCGGTGCCGGTCCCGCTGGTCCGCCAGGGCGATGCGTACGTGCTTGACTCGGACGCGCTCAAGGACGCTGTGACCGGCCGCACCCGGGTTCTGCTGTTCAACTCCCCCCACAACCCCACCGGGTGGACCGCCTCCGGCGCGGACCTGGAGGCGCTGGCCGCGCTGGTCCTGTCACACGGGCTGTGGGTGGTCAGCGACGAGGTGTACGAGGAGCTCGCGCTCGACGGCCCGCACCGCAGCATCGCCACCCTGCCGGGCATGCGCGAGCGGACCGTGGTGTGCTCCGGCGCGGCCAAGTCGCTGAACGTCTGCGGCTGGCGCGTCGGATGGGCGTACGCACCGGCCGGCGTGACCGCACGCCTGCGGGAGGCCCACCGGGTGCTCTCGTACTGCGCGCCCGTGCCCCTGCAACTCGGTGTCGCCGCCGGACTCGACTGGGCGCACCGCACCGGCTGGTTCGGGCAACAGCGGGAGCACTACCGGGAACGCCGCGACGTGCTGGTGGCGGGGCTGGCAGCCGCCGGCCTGCGGCCCTCCGTACCGGCAGGCGGGTTCATGGTGATCGCCGAGACCGGACCGGCGCTGCCCGCCGATCCGATGGCCGCCAATGAGGTACTGGCACGGGAGTTCGGCGTCACCGGGCTGCCGTTGTCCGGGTTCCACGCGCGGCCCGGCGCCGCCCGGGGCCTGCTGCGGTTCGCGTTCTGCAAAGAGACGGCCGTGCTGGCGGAGGCTGCGCGGAGACTGTCCGCGCTCGCGCCGGCAGCCGGAGAGGAGACCACCGCCGATGACGACCGACCATGACACACCTTCTGCCGAGGCCGCCCTCGCGGCGGCGTGGCAGGGCTTCAGCACCGGATACCGGGTACTCACGGAAACCGAACTCGACGTGCTGTGCCACAAGCTGCTCGGGCACGGGCCGGCGGCAGTCGCGGACCGCGCGGCGCGTGAGCTGCGTTCGTACACCGCGACCGTGACCGCGGGGCCGCAGCCGAACCGGCCGCCCGCGGTGATCATGCACTCGGCGACCCGGACCACCCGCGGCTTCGACGGCGACCTGGCCGACGTACGCGCCGGCCGGGACCCGTACGACGTGGCGGGCTACCTGGAGGCCCGGGCGGTTTCACTCGCGGCTGCCGGGGATCTGGCGGTGGGCCGCACCCAGCCGTGGCGGGATGCGGTGCGTCACTACGGGACCGACTCCCTCGACGTCGGCCTGCTCGAACCGTACTACCTCTCCGACGCACTCCTGACCGTGGCCGCCGAGACCCCCCGGGTACTCGTGCCTCTGGTGGAGTGGCTGCGGGACCGGCCTTCGGCTGTGGTGCGGCTGTACGCGCTGGACACCGAGACCCAGGTGTTCCTGCTCTGGCTCAAGGCGCAGGCCGGCCTGGACGCTCTGAACGTCGATGCCAACAACCCGGTGGTGTCGGACCGTTGGAATCGCAAGAACCACATCCATCCCACCGTCGAGGACGCCCTCGCCATCACGGCGGTCGGTCTCGACGCGGATGCGCTGCTCCAGGCCGAACAGCGAGCGTCCGAGGCACACCGGCTGCTGGGGCTGGCCGTTCCGGTGCTGCCCGGGTATCTGGTGGAACGCTCCGCGAGCGTGGCGGCCTTCGCCGACTCGGTGGTGGAGGCGGCCAGGCTGCTCCGCGAGCGGTACGGGCTGGAGTACGGCTGCCTCAAGCCGTGCGAGGCGGGAGACGGCGCGCGGATCGTGCCGGGGATCGCCTTGAAGAACGAGGAGACACTGAGGGACCACGCGGTGGAGGCGTACCAGCACGGTGACGCCTACCTGCTGGAGGCCCACGTGGACTTCCTGCACTGCGAGATCGGCGGACGGCGCTTCATCATCGCCCCGTCCGGGCACATCCGGGGCGGCAGGGTCGCGGCGGGCCTGACCCTCCAGTTGATGAACGGGGTCGCATGGGAGGGAAACGTCACCTTGACCGCCGACGACTGCGCGCGGCTGGGGGTGCCCGCCGAGTACCACGACCGGATGACTGCCGCCCTGAACGCCGTGCGGAATGCCTTCCACGGGCCGCGCGCCGCCGAACAGGGTTGCAAGGGCGGGCTGGTGACAGGAGGGGTGGACTTCGCGGTGGGCCGGATCGGCGGGGTCTTCGGCGACCGTGTCGTGCTGGGGGCGATCGACTTCAACCTCTCCTCGCACGGCGCCGAGTACCTGCGCTCCTTCCAGGACAAGGTGCCCGGGCATGTGGCGACCCGGGTCTACCGGCCGGCCTCGGAGGCCGATCTGGCCGCGACCGTCACAGCCGTGACCGGGCTGGCCCCGGACGTGGCCACCCAGGTGGTGGCCAGCGTCCCGGGCCGCTGGGGCATGGTCGCGGCTGCCGGGACCTCCCTGGAGGATGCGGCCCGGACCGCCCAGCGCCTGGTGGAAGGCCTCCGGTCCCTCGCGCTCGCCCGGTGACCCGTCCGCCGTCGGCCCGGGTCCCGGTACCTCAGGGGCGCCGTGCCTGCCCCGGCGGGTGGCCGGTCAGGGCCGCGACAGCAGGGCCGACAACGGCTCAGCTGCTGCCAGCAAGGCCCTGACCAGCGGGAGGCTCCCAGCCGGATGGCCGGCCGGGAGTTCCTCGGGATGCCACTGGACACCCATGGCGAACCAGTCCGGGTCGGTCGACTCGATGGCCTCGGGGATGCCGTCCGGGGCATGGGCGCTCACCTGCAGCCCGGTGCCGGGCAGCCGGACCGCTTGGTGATGGCGGCTGTTGGCCGGCAGCGCGCCGGAGCCGAGCAGGTCGTGCAGCCGGGTGCCCGGGACCGGGTTCACCGGGTGGCCCGCGCCAGTGCCGTCATGGATGTACGTGTGGCACTCGGCCGGCAGGTCGCGCCACAGACTCCCGCCCAGGGCCACGTTCAGCAGCTGTGCGCCCCGGCAGACACCGAGCAGGGGCAGCCTGTCCTCGCGGGCCCACCTGGTCAACCGCAGTTCGGCGAGGTCGAGCTCGGGATGTATCTCGCCCTCCGGCCCGGGGCCTGCCCCGTAGCTCGCCGGGTCGAGGTCCATCCCGCCCGGCAGCAGCAGCGCGTCACAGAATTCGTAGATCACCCGCAGGTCCGGTCCGGCCAGCGGGGGAATGCCCAGCGGAATTCCCCCGGCGGCCTCCACCGCCGAGAAGTAGCTGATGCTCTGCATCCAACGATCTGCTTTCCCCGGCCGCCGCCATGGGCGCAGGGGTATACCGACCACCATGTTTTCCATGGCAGCCGATTCAAGCATACGAATGAGGTTCATGGTATGGAAAGAGGCTATCGACTCATTGCCGTCGAGGGAGTCGACGGGAGCGGCAAGTCCACTCTTGTGGAGAACCTCCGGGAACACCTTTCAAGGAACTTCCGGACGGAAATCGCCCGGCCGGCCCGGGCCATGACGGCCGCCTTCCGGGAGTTGGCCGAAAAGGGTCGACCCGAATCCGTCCTCTACCAGGACCGCATACCACCGGATTTCCGCCACAGCGCGTACCTCCTGGAAACCGCCGTGCACTTCCGATACCGGCGTGAGCAGTTCGAGCACGCCGATTTCGTCCTCTTCGACCGCTGGTTGCAGACCTGGCAGGCGTATTGCGACGAGGTGGTCGAGCACCGTGACTGGATGTCCCGGATCGCCGCGACGACGCCTGAACCCGATGTGCTGCTGTGGGTGCGGATCGACCCCGAGACCGCGTGCCGGCGACTCGTGGAGCGACAGGACCGCTGGGCGCGGATCTACTCGCCCGCACAACTGCACGACAAGATCGCCCGGCTCTGCGACCGCTACGAAAAGGCCATGCTGGACACCCGCCCCGGTGCGGTGGTGCTCGACGGAACGCGCAGCCCCGGCGAGCTGCTCGCCGGGGCCCTGGACCGCGTGACCGGGAAGGCTGCCTGACATGGAGACCTTGGACAACGTCCTCACCCGGCGCAGCGCGAATCGGCTCACCGGGCCGGCCCCCGACGACGCCGAGCTCGAAGTGCTGCTCAAGGCCGCGATGACCGCACCCGACCATGGGCGGTTGCTGCCCTGGAGACTCGTCACTCTGCGGGGTGAGGACCGGGTCGAACTGGGCCGGTGCCTGGCGGGGCTGGCGGCCGACGATCCCGGTGCACGCGAGCGGGCCGCCGCCAAACCGCTGCGCGCCCCACTGCTCCTGGCCATCGTGTTCTCACCTGTGGAGCACCCGAAGGTGCAGCGCTGGGAACAGCTCGCGGCCACGGCCGCCGTCGTGCACACGTTGTCGCTGCTGTTGCACGACCGCGGTTACGCCTCCATCTGGCGTACCGGCCCTGCCACCGAGGACTCCGGCGTGCGCGGGCTCCACGGGCTCGGCCCCGGCGAACAGCTGCTGGGCTGGCTGTACGCCGGGACCTCGATGGTTGCGGCGCCGCCCAGACGCCCGTACGAGGTGGGCCCGCGGCTGATCGCCCTCGCCGACATTGCCGGCCCGAATTGACCCCCCTTCCGGTTTACGCCACGACCGGATCCGAGGACTTCGGCCCCTGTCCCTGACGTCAGCCGGAAGGCAGGATGAAAGTCCCTTCCACGGTAGGTGTGGAAGGGCTTCGATATCAGTCCAACAGAAGGGGTACGAAGTGAATCCCGACATTGAGCTGGGTGACTTCAGCGAGCAGGAGTTCACCACCTCCGCAGTGAACAACATGATGCGCTTCACGGATTTCTCGCCTCTGACGAAGGCCGAGGAATCCACCGCAGCAAGCGCGATCGTCATCCGCTGAGATAACACCATTTGCCGAAGTCGCCGGGCCGGCCTCCGGCCGGCCCGGCGACTTCGGCCTAGGGGGCAGAATGCGCAGCGCTTTCTATACGCTCGCGGCCGAGCTTGCGGCCACCGAAGACACAATGTCCAGCGGGGTCTACGCCGTCTGTCTCAATTCTTCCGAAGTCGAGGGCAAGGACCCACAGGCCGTCGCACAGCACATCGGACGGCTCGTCCGCAGGGCCGGTGAGCGGCCCACGGCCGTGGTACGCAAGCTCCCGTCGGATGTGCCCACGGAACTCGAGGCTGCCCCGGACGAATGGCTCGCCGTGGTCAACGAGCACGGGAGCGGCAGTACCGGCTGGGTGGTGGTGGCGAGGACTGACTCGGTGGTGGTGAGGCTCGGCCCGGGCCGACTCGTGCTATCGGGCCAGGCCGGCTCGCCGCTGGTCCACGTACCGCCTTCGTGTGCCGACCTGTTGCCGCCACCGCCCGTCCCGCAATGGGGCGGGGTGCCGTCAGAGAGGACCCCGCATGTCTGAACGAGGCAGGATCATCGTCCTGGACGATTTCTACGCGGAGCCCGAAAAGACACGGGAGTTCGCGCTGTCGCACGACTACCGCAGCGCCGCCGCGTACAACTATCCAGGCTGGCAGAGCGCCAAGATGCTGCACAGCCCCGCCCTGATGGACCTCTTCGGCGAGCTGACGAACTCCCGCGTGGATGTGGACTTCAACTCCTTCACCTTCGGCGGCTTCCGCCTGGCGACCGAGGCGACCGGCCGACTGGCCAATGTGCATGCCGACCAAGCCGCCGACTGGGCTGGACTCGTCTACCTCACGCCCGACGCACCGGACAGCGCGGGCACCGGATTCTTTCGGCACCGTGCGACTGGGCTGGAACGGCCACCCACCGACGCGGAGGCCCGGGCAGACGGATACGGAGATGCCTTCGCCTACGAGCAGGCAGCGATCATTCCCGACTACCCGGACCCCACCGCCTGGGAGCTCATGGAGTGGGTCGCGCCGACCTACAACCGGCTGATCCTCTTCCAGGGCTGCGAGCTCTACCACGCCTCCCTGGGCGGATGCGGCAGCACCCCGGCAGATGCCCGGCTGACACACAACTTCTTCTTCAACGAGATCGCCCACCGGGGACCGGTGTCCCTGCGGGACGGCTCCAGGCGACAGGACCCCGTGTGCGTCGGTTACTGACAGCGGCCACGCCGTACGAGAGGACCGGCCGCTTCGGGCCCGCGACCGCCTTCGTCGCACTGTCCGGAGCCCTCCTGACCCGTGAGGGCGAAGACATCGTGACCCCAGGCCTGGCAGGACGGCCCGTCCGTACCTCCAGGACCGTGGGTACCGCCGCCGACCCCGTCCGGCTACGCGACTCGGGCCTGGGGCTGCGCACTCTGGCCCTGGTCACCGAGTCCACGGACTCAGGCGGCCCAGGTGACGGGCAGGTGATCACCCTGCACACCGTTCTCGACGGCTGGAACCTGATCCGCACGCACGGCCGCAACCTCGATCTGCGCCACGCGGATCTGCGTGGTGCCGACCTCGCCCGCGCGGATCTGCGGGGCGCCGACCTGCGGCATGCCGATCTGCGCGGAGCAGACCTGGAATGCGCCGATCTGTGTGGTGCCGTCCTCGACAGCGCAGACCTGCGCGGGGCAGTGCTCAAGCGGACCAACCTCATCGACGCGAGCCTGCGCGAGGCGGACCTGCGCCGCGCCGACCTCAGCCACAGCGACATACGGGGTGCAACCCTCGAGCGAGCCGCACTGCGCGGCGCCGAAGTTTGGTCGGCGTTCATCGGACACGCCTCGCTCGACGGCGCACACCTGGACGGCGTCGACATGTCCCGTGCCGACGAACGAGGAAGGACGACAACCCATGCGGATGCCCCGCAGCCGCGTGAGGTCCCAGCCGACGTCCCCGGCGGAAGAGACTGACCTGCCGCCTGACGCGGTACGACGGATGCTGCGCGCGCTGCTCCTGAACTTCGGGATCACCAGCATCGCCTGCTACGCCCTCCTGCCCGTCCTGCCCGTCCTGCTGGCGGATTGGGCATCGGGGCCGGTCTCAGTCGGCCTCGTCCTGTTCGCCTTCAGCGCGCTGCGGTTCTGCGGGTTCCTCGTCGTCGACCGGGTGGACCTCACCAGGGTCCGTCCCGTGTTGGTGCTCTCACTCGCCTCAGCTGCCGCCTTGGTCGGCGGGGCAGCGCTGATGCAGCGGCAGCAGACCGTCATGGTGGTCCTGCTGCTGGGGGTCGCCGTGTGCATGAGCATCAACTCCGTCATCGTCCGCGCATGCATCGGAGAGTTCGTCGCCACCCCGGAAGCCCGGGTAGCCGCCTCTTCCAGGCTGATGGTCGTCACCAACCTCTGTTCGGCTGCCGGACCCACGCTCGGAGCTGTGCTCTTCTCCTCCTCCACGCAGGCCTGGCTGCTCGTTACCGCCGGCGTCTTCTCGATCTCCTCGCTGGTCACCGCAGTCGCTGTACCCGGCGGCTTACGGCTGGCGCTGGACCGGTCCGCCGCGCGGCGTGGCTGGATGCGCATCGCGCTCGGCAACCGCGCCCTGCTGCGCACGGCCGTAGCGTCGTTCCTGTGCTTCGTGCTGTACGCGCAGCTCTTCTCGGCCATGCCTCTGTACGTCTTCGGCGCTGACCACCCAGCGGCGGGAGGCTCGCTGTTCCTGATCAACGCGGTGCTGATCGTGGTCCTGCAAGTGCCGGTCGGCAAGGTCGCCGGCCGCTACATGGCCGATCGGCGGGGCGGCTTCCGGATGTTCGGTGTCGTGGCGCTCTTCATGGCCGCGGCCTTCGCCTTGACCGGCTTCGCGGAGCTGCGCATGCCTCTGCTCATCGCTGCCATCGTCCTGTTCACGCTGGGCGAGACGGTTCTCGGAGCCGTCAACGACCAGGCTTTCGTGGGAGTGAAGGGTGACCTGGACACCCTCTCGGCGGTGAAGGCCCGGATGCTGGTCACCGCCCTGGGCCAGGCGGTCGGAGCATTCCTCGGCGGTAGCGCTGCCCTGACCATGGCCGACCGCTGGGACTTCGCCTCCTACTGGTACACCATCGCCGCCCTGGGCATCTTCACCGTGGTGTTGTCCGCCGCCAAGTCTCTACGTACGGCTCGCCGCCACGTGGGATAGGGCGCATGCGCCCGTCCTCGCTGTGAAAGGGTCGCACCGAAGGCGGCCGCCGGGCGAAAGTCCAGTTCAGGTGCCTTCTTTGTGCCCCTGGAAGAAGCCGAGCCTCTTCGGGGACTACGACACCAGCATGTTCTTCGTCTCCTGGTGGTACAGGGGCCGCACTGCCTCTGACCAGCCGAAACAGTGATGAGTGGGTCTGTCGGTCGGTGGCTGGTCCGTGAATGGTCCGGATCTTGGCGCCTCGGGGTGGAGCGCTTCCAACTGCGCGACAGGTTCGTGTCCGTGAGAGCGGTCATCAGGACTCCTCTGCGACCGAGCCCTCCAGACAGCCCGTTCCTTACCAGCAGCTGACCGACACGGCCGCGGCCGCGCCGTTGGCCGCGCTGCGCGCCGCCGGTGTGCTGGAGCGGATGGCCGCCCGGGTGGGCCGGGAAGCCGCCGACGTGCTGCGCGACGACGGTATGTCCGCCGAAGCGGTGGCCACCGCGCTCGGGACCACCCGCTCCCAGGCCTTGGTCCTGCTCCTGACCGCGCGGGACAGGTAACGGCACGCAACCACAGCATCGCCCTTCCTCGCGGATGAGCAGCCCCGTGTCGCCTGATCCCTCCGCGCGGCGCTCGCGCGTCGTCATGGTGGAGCCCACGCTCACCCAGCTCACGGCGAGCGAGACGCACCGCGTGGACCGGGCGATCGTGGCCATCAGGGTCAACCCGGTCCTGGGCGCGGGTCCACTGGTGAAGCGGAGAAGGCCCGGTGTCCGGGGTTGGATGTCAGCTGCTCGGGTGCTGGAGTGCCTGCCTTACCCACGGGCATCTGGGCGGGCGGGCCGCGCTGTCTCGGGTGGGGCGCTGTCGGGTCAGCCGATGGTGAAGGTGGCGGTGTGCTTCTGGAGTACGACGCGGTCCTTGCCGGTGCGGTTTTTACCGTCGGTTGTGCGTCTGCCTTTGGTCTTGGTTCCGGTGATTTCGACCTGGTAGGTGCCGGGCTGCAGGTTGGTGTAGGTACGTGTGACGGTGCACAGGTAGGAGACGGATCCCACGCCGGCGTGGAAGGCGTCGCTCTGCAGGACGTCCTGGCCCTGGCTGAGGGTGATCGTCCCGTCGATGACCGGTTTGAACTCTTCGGCCAGGTCTGGTCCCTCGCGGTGCCACATGATGGCGTCCCAGAACCAGCACTCGGCGTCGTAGCGGACGGTGGCTTCCTGGAATTCCTGTCCCCAGGACACGTCCACGGTCAGGACGGCGCCGACGCTGGAGATGTTGCCGTTGTCGCCCTGCGAGTCCAGCGTGCCGCTCTGCGGGGATCGAACGGTGGTGGTGACCGCGGGCGAGCGGGACTCGATCCAGTCCACCTGTCCGAGGGCGCCCTCCTGGCATGTGGTCACGTACCGGTCGTCGCGCTGGCTGCGTCGGCGGGTGCCCTTGGGCCGCTGCGATCCGTCGTTGGCCACGCAGTAGCCGATCCCGCCCGCACCGGGGAGTTGGATCGGCTGGGCAGGCGTCCACAGGGTGAATCGCTCCTGATCGTCCGTCATGAGTGAATCTTCACCGCACATGGTGGGAAACAAGCCCCGCCGCTCGTAACGCCACCCCGTAGGACGATCTGGGCGGCGAACGCCACCGGCCTGCAAGCGCGAGCCGGGGCCGGTCGCTCCTGGCCGCCGGGGTGGTGGCGGGCTGCGCGTGGCGGGCTTGAAGCCGCTCCGGCTGCCTTGCGCCGCTTGGCCGGCTCCGACCTTCGCGGCGGCCGCCGGGCCGCGTTCGGCACGGATGCCCGGCAAGTAGGGGCTCGGGGACGCGGGCTCCTTCGAGGCGACCCTGACAGCGACCAGGGGATCGGATGGGGCGAGACTTCTCCCATGAGAGTCAGATGCCTGCGGATCATCCACCCCGCGGCCGACGTGCCGGTCATGGAGTTCGACGGGATCCGGGTGGGCGGCATCTACCCGGTTCTGGAGATGGTCACCTACGACATCGATTGCCAGATCCGTGTGCTCGGCCGCGGCACCCCCGACCCCGGACTGCTCTGGGACCCTGCCGACTTCGAGACTGTGGACACCCGGATACCACCCGGCTGGACCCTGGTCATCTATGGCGGCCGCACCCGCCTCGCGGATGCCCGCTGGCAGCGCCCCGGATTCTGGACCGACTACGCCCACGGCGACCCGCAGGCCCTGGCCGACTACGAGCACGTGAAGCGCGAACTCCTCACCGCCGCGCCACCCGAGAACTGACCTATGCGTCGGGTTCCTTCTCCCGTGTCCTGACGGAAGTCCCGGGTGAACTCATTGCAAGTTCTGTGGCTATCCAGCCATGCCGGCTTGATTCGATCAGGTCTTTTTCGTCCGCCGCGCTTGCCGTGAAGTGCCTTCCTCACAGACTGAGCACACCGCACCGCAGGCGACGCCCTGTCAGTCGCGAACCAGGGAGGGGTGTAGTGGCTCTCGCCTCGGTGATCCGCGCGATGTGCGAGCACGTGGGAGCCCCCTGCCGGACCTCGGGCAGAAGGCTCCCGTGATGGGTGGGCGCGTGTGGGGCCCGTCAGCCGATCGGTACCACTTGCTCGGCCTGCGGTCCCTTGGGGCCCTGGGTGACGTCGTACTCGACCTTGGCGCCTTCGGCGAGTTCCTTGAAGCCGGTGGTCTGGATGGCGGAGAAGTGGACGAACACGTCCGGGCCGCCGTCGTCCTGCTGGATGAACCCGAAGCCCTTCTCCGAGTTGAACCACTTCACAATGCCTGTTGCCATCGGTGTCCCTGTCGATACGCCACGCGGGGCGCGGTGCGAGACCGTCGCCCATCGTGCCCATCGTGCCCATCGTGCTCATCCGCCCTACGCACCACACGCAGGACACGCACTTTGAAGATCACCTGGTGGCCCGGGCGACGCCGAGTTCGGCGAGCGCGGCCACCTGTCCGGCGTCGAGCCGGTCACTGGCCACGGCCGCCGGGCCGGCCTGGCTGCTACAGCCTTGGGCGCGCTGGAGGTGCCGGCACCGCGACGGCCGTCGCCGCGAACCCCTTCCTCCCTCAGAGGCCGTCGTCGGCTGCTGTGGAGATCCTTTGTGGGCTTGATCCGCTTTGGCGGACATTCGAGATCAGGGGTTCGTCCCCGGGAGGATGTCCATCATGGAGAGCATGGGGAAGAAGAAGCCTCGGCCTCGCCGTTCGTTCACGCCGGAGTTCAAGGCCGAGATCGTCGAACTGTGCCGGCGCGGTGACCGGTCGGTCGGTCAGATCGCCAAGGACTTCGACCTGACCGAGACCGCCGTGCGGGACTGGGTCAAGCAGGCCGAGGTCGACGCGGGCGAGCGAGACGGGCTGACCAGCAGCGAACGTGAGGAGCTGGTCGCGCTGCGGCGGGAGAACCGCCGCCTGCGCGGGGACGTCGACATCCTCAAGCGGGCCACGGCTTTCTTCGCCAAGGAGACCCGGTGACGGTGCACCCGTTCATCGAGGCGGAGAAGCAGGACGGCCACAACGTCAAGCGTGCGTGTGAGCTGCTGAAGGTCTCCAGAACCGCCTTTTATGCCCGCCTCGCCGGCACATCTGGTCCCCGGGCGGTTCGTGATGCCGCACTGACCCAGCAGATCACCGAGGTCCACCGGCGATCTCGCGGCACCTATGGCGCACCGCGCGTCCATGCCGTCCTGCAGCGGGAGGGCGAGGAGTGCGGGCGCCGCCGGGTCGCCAGGTTGATGCGGGCCGCCGGCTTGCAGCGCAGGCACCGCCGCCGCCGGCGGCGGCACCTGACCACGATCCCCGACCCGTGGGCCGCCTTCCGGCCCGACCTCATCGTCCGCGACTTCCAGCCCGACCCCGGCGGGCTCGATGCACGCTGGTGCGGCGACATTACCTACATCCCGACCGGAGAGGGCTGGCTCTACCTGGCCACCGTCATCGACACCGCCTCCCGCCGCGTCGTCGGCTGGGCTACCGCCGATCACCTGCGGACCGACCTGGTCGCCGACGCCCTCACGGCCGCCTGCCGCCAGCGCCGTCCCACCCGCCCGGTGATCTTCCACTCGGACCGCGGATGCCAGTACACCAGCCATCAATTCGCAACCCTGGCAGAGGAGTTCGGGGTCCGACTGTCGGTCGGCCGCACCGGACAATGCTGGGACAACGCCCTCGCCGAGTCCTTCTTCGCCACCATCAAACGCGAGCTCCTCGACACTGTCGCCTGGCCCAGCAGGGCCGTCGCCCGCTCCGCGATCTTCGACTTCATCGAGGGCTGGTACAACTTGCACCGTCTGCACAGCAGCCGCGGCTATCGCAGTCCCGCCGAATACGAGACCACACTCGCAGCCTGACCACCACACCAATGGTGTCCGTCAAAGCGGAACAAGCTCAGTCGCGGAAGTCCGTGTGCAGCGTTGTGGACAGTCAACAAAGCGCGGAGTCGAAGCCGTCACTGTCGCTGGTTTGGGGCCATGCCTCGTCGAGTGTCGAGGGGGTGCCCACTCCATGGATCAAGCCCCGTAGGGCGTTTGCGTACATGGTCTGGCTGGTTGGGCCCCAACAGAGTGACATCGAAGCCCGCGCCGTCGAATCGGTGAGCCTTCCAGGCCGTCCTCCGGAGCGGCAGCGGCTTGGAGGTGTCCCTGGCCGCGTGGATCTGGCCACGGTCCGCCCGGGCCGCCAACGCAGGGCAGCGCGGCGGGGCCGGGGCTGTGCGCTGGACCCAGCCCGTTCCGGTGAGCCCGGTGCAGGCCCCCCACGAACTGGCACGCGACCGCGAGCGGACTCGCCCCATGCAGGATCCCTTGCTGTCGCATGAAGGCTCATGGATTCGGTGCTGGTTCGGGCGTGCCATCCAACGCGCATTCCACTGCGAGCCAGGGCCGGTCAACGCTGATGCCCCAGGCCACCAGTCGAGGTGCGTGGTAACTGTCGGGGCAGGGTGTGACGGGGTCGAATCACCGGGGGAGGTGGGTGATGAGCACCTACCCTCGACGCCCGACTCACCCAGGCCCACCGCGGCAAGCTCGGCCACCACAGGGGCTGTCGGCAGCCTCTCGGCCGAAGGTGTCCGCGAACCTGCGGGGCGGGTGCATTCCCAACCTGCCCGGGAGCGGCCCGGAGGCTCGTCCAAGGCGCAACCGAGGTGATTCTCCGGCCTGCTGGGCCGCCGGGTCTCGGTCGAACGTCCACGGCTGCCTGAAGGAGCTGGCAGCCGAGACGCAAGTGGGTTGGCCGGCCAGGGTGGTCGTATCACCAACCAAGCACACCGGGTTCGTGCCTGGGCTACGGCCGTTGGGTCGTTTCGGCCGTGGTTGTGAGTGTGTCGGTGCAGTCCACCGCGGTCATCCTTGCTACCGTCCGCTTCGCCCAAATCACCCGCAAGTGAATAATTCGTGCCCGCTGGTGGCCGAGAGGAAACGGACCATGAACGACTTTTCCCGTCGTAAAGTGCTCAAGGTGACGGCGGCCGCCGGTGCCGGTGCGGTCGTCGCGCAGGGCCTCGCGGCCACCGAGGCCTACGGTGCGAGCGCCGTGAAGGAGGCGTCCCCGAACGCGGAGTGCCCGCCGGCGAAGCTGACCGGCCGCATCGTCCGCCCCGACGACGCCGGGTATACGGACGCCCGCCTCGGCTGGGACCAGCTCATCTCTCGCTATCCGCTGGTCATCGTCTTCGCCCAGAACACGCAGGACGTGGTCAATGCCCTTACATGGGCACGGCAGAACGACGTCGCGCTACGGGTCCGCAGCGGCCGCCACAACACTGAGGGCTGGTCGAACATCGACAACGGCCTCGTGATCGACATCAGCGAGCTGAAGTCGGTCGACATCGACAGCGCCGCCCGTGTCGCGACGGTCGGCGCCGGACTCAACCAGCTGGAAGCGGTGACCACGCTCGCGGAGCAGAACTTCGCGGTGACGACCGGGACCGAAGGCAGCGTGGGCCTGTCCGGGGCGACACTCGGCGGCGGTCTCGGCTTCCTCACCCGCTGGATCGGCATGGCCTGCGACAGCCTGATCGGTGCCGAGGTCGTCGTTGCGGAAGGCGCTGAGTGCGCCAAGGTGGTCAAGGCCGATCTGCACAACAACCCGGACCTGCTCTGGGCGCTGCGCGGAGCCGGGAACGGCAACTTCGGGATCGTCACCTCACTCACCTACAAAGTGGCCCCACTGAGGAGCGTCACGTATTTGCAGGCCACTTGGGACGGAATCGGCGACCTGTCCAGGATCTTCGAGGCCTATCAGCGTACTGCGCCGTACACGGACGACCGCCTCGGCACCCAGCTCGAAATTCACCGGAACCAGATCCTGCTGTTTGCGGTCCTCGCGGAAGGAACACCCGCGGAGGCGAAGAAGCTGCTGGCCCCGATCCTGTCGGTCGACAGCCCCCAGGTGTCGGTGCAGGTAGGGAACTGGGGCGACGTGTACGCGGGCTTCCAGATCCCGATCGCGGACGAACCCGCGAACTGGAAGTTCTTCTCGCAGTTCGCCAGAAAGCCGTTCCCGAGGAAGGCGATCGATGTGATCTCCTCGTTCATGCGGGACGCGCCCACGGACGACAGCAACTTCTTTGTGCAGGCGTTCGGCGGGGCGGTCAGGAAGAGCCCCCGCGGCGGCACGGCGTTCCCGCACCGCGACGCGCTCTTCTACTCCGAGCCCGGCGCCGGCTGGGGGACCCGCTCCGACCAGCCGGGCGTCTGCGACCCGCTCACCTCGCAGGCCCAGGCTTGGATCGCCGAATTCAGCCAGGCACTGCGCCCCTACGTAGACGGTGCCTACGTCAACGTGGCGAACATCGGCATGCAGGACTGGGAGACCGCCTACTGGGGATCGAACTTCGACCGACTGCGCACGATCAAGGCGGAGTACGACCCCCACAACGTCTTCAAGTACGAGCAGAGCATCCCGCCCGCGTCCTGCTGAACGAACAGGCCTGAGCCCCCTCCCGACCGGCGAGGGGGCTCAGCCACGACCTACGCGTCCTGATGGAGAGGTCACGCTGTTGCAGGACGCCTGTAAACCTCATTGAAATGGTTGATTCAGTCAGGCAGGCGCCATTGCCGCAAGACTTTCCTGCCAGTGCGGAGCGCAGGCGATCGATGGCCCGGGGGTGGTAGCGGACGAGGTCGGTGCGGCGGATGGTTGAGGATCTCCAGCCCAAAGGGCCTCATCGGCCGACCGCATGAGCCTGCGGTCCCTGCGCATGCCGACCTCGTCGGCGATCACGAAGGCGTCACGGGCGTCGGTCTTGCCCTCGCGGCAGTAGCGCGCGATGAACGTGCAGGTCATTGCACGCCGGACGGCACACCCCTGTGGTTCTCCCGTGCACTGTCCGGACGCACCCACGACCTGAACGCGGCCCGCGCCCGCGGCATCGTCCAGGTCTGCCTTACCCGGCAGATCCTCATCCTGGCCGACCGGACCGACCAAGGCGCCGGCGCCACCGTCCGCACTCCCTGCTACCGCCACAGCATCCAGCCCCCGCAGTACCAGCAGTACAACCGAGACCACGTCCGACTCCGAGCACCGGGCGAACGCGCCTTCGCACTGCTGAAAACCTGGCGCGTCCTCCGCCGGACCCGCTGCCCAGCCAACCGCACCAGCCGCATCGTTGTTGCGGTCCATACCCTCCTCATCTGCGAAAACACAGGATGAAAAAGGTTCAGTGAGACCTCTTCACGCCTGAACCATCACAGCTCGGCTTTGACGATCGCGATCAGGTGATCATTTACATGCAAATCACGACAAATGCAAGAACATCGATAGGTCGGCGTGGTTGACCTTGATCTCGACATATCCGACATTACGCTGCCGCTGTTGATCAGCAACATCGAAAGGGATGCCCGTGCTTCTCAGGCCCAACGATGACCGCACGTCCGCCACGCAGTCTGTGCTCCCACGCTTGAAGTACCGCGCCGGCCGACACCTGGGACGGCTACGGGCCGTCGCCGTGGCCGGAGCCCTGCTCGCCGGGCTGAGTCCGGCGGCGGCCGCTGCGCCGCCGGCCGCCGTTGTGACAGGGCACAAGGGCGATCCGACGCAGTACTGGAACAAGGTCCTGCTTCAGACCTTCCGCAATGCGCGGGGCTCGGACGCCTCGCCCGGCAACCTCTCCAGGTCCGGTGCGATGGTCTTCGCGGCGATCTACAACGCCGAGAGCGCCTATCAGAACACGTACGGAACCTTGAAGTACCAGCCATACCTCAACCGGCCGCTGAAGTACGCCAGCGAATCGTCGCAGCCGGGTCGGGACGAAGAGGAGCGGCTGATCGACCGTACGGCGTACCGGATGATCTCCGAGCTGTACCCGGGCGACAAGGCCTACATCGACGCCCGGTACGAGGCCCGGACCGGCCGCTCCCCCTACGCCTACGAGCCCCTCGACCGCCTGGTGGTCGACCGCGTGGTGCGGCAGATCAACAAATCCCGGGCGGATGACGGTTCGGACAACCCGGAGGTCTACGACGGCGACACCACCACCCCTGGGGCCTGGCGGCCGACGGGTGAAGAGGCGACGGCTGACGAAGGGGCCTGCAAGGAGCCGAGCGACGCGGTGACCCCGAACTGGGGCAAGGTGAAACCGTTCGTGCTCCGCTCCGGCTCGCAGTTCCGGCCTCCCACCCTGCGAGGCTTCACTTCCTACGACGAAATGCTGGCCAGCCCGGAGTACGCGCGCCAGGTCGACGAGGTGCGTCGGGTCGGTGCCGTCGACTCCACCGAGCGCACCTACGATCAGACCGTCGTCGGCTGGTTCTGGGACCACGACCTGAACGGCACCTACCACCCCCCGGGGCAACTGCTCCAGCTGACCGGGACCGTCGCCAAGAAGTTCAAGCTCGACACGTACGAGACCACCCGCTTGTTCGCGTTGTCGGCGCTGTCGTTGGCGGATGCCGGGATCGCGGCCTGGGACAGCAAGTTCGACAGCCCGATCAACGAGTGGCGCCCGGTGTCCGCGGTCCGGGCGACGGGCGGCGCGAACGCAAACTGGGAGCCCCTCAGTGCGGACCGCTCGGGGGCACCGTGGACCCCGTGCTTCCCCGCCTGGACCTCTGGGCACGCCAACTTCACGGCTGCGTGGGCAGGCGCGATGCAGCACTACTTCGACCGTGACGACGTCTCGTTCACCGCACACTCCGAGGACCCGCACACACTCGTTCTGTCCCGCCAGATGAACAGCTTCAGCCAGGTCGCCCAGGAGGGCGAGTTCAGCCGACTCTGGCTGGGCGCGCACTTCCGCTGGGACGCCGAGGACGGGAGGGAGATCGGCACCAACGTTGCCGAGTACGTGTTCGACAACGCGCTCCAGCCGACACGACCGGGCCGTCCTGATCAGCGGTGAAACGGCACCGTGGACCACGCCGGCCGGATCGGCCGGCGCCCCGGCTCAGAGGTCCTCACAGAAGCTGTTGATCACGTGACTTTCGGTACCCGCGGGCGGCCCTCCACCTGCTTCGGCGCCGGTTCCGGAAGCAACGGTTCGATGAGCGACCACAGTTCATCCGACACGATCCACGGCCGTGACTGACGTTTCCCCACGACCAGACCAACGACCATCCGAACCGGACCGCCAAGCCCTGTGCGGGATCCTGTTCGTGCTGCATACCGGCGTGCTGTTGAAGAGGCTGCGGGTCGCGAAGAAGCTGGACTGGTCGCGGGCGGTGATCGCCTCCTCCCACGTCAGGGCCGCTCG
Source organism: Streptomyces sp. BF23-19 (assembly GCF_041106355.1). Classification (NCBI taxonomy): domain Bacteria; kingdom Bacillati; phylum Actinomycetota; class Actinomycetes; order Kitasatosporales; family Streptomycetaceae; genus Streptomyces; species Streptomyces sp. BF23-19. Next base: position 45,879 of record NZ_JBGBPT010000013.1, read on the forward strand.
ACGGGGCCCCAAAGCGGGCCCAGCCCGGTCGACCGAGCACGTCCAGGCAGCAATACCACCTCATCGTCGACGGCCAGGGCATCCCACTGGCCGTGTCGCTGACCGGCGGGAACCGCAACGACGTCACCCGGCTGATGCCGCTGCTGAACAAGATCCCGCCGGTCGCCGGCCTCGTCGGCCGGCCCCGCAGACGTCCCGACACGCTCCTGGCCGACCGCGGCCACGACCACGACAAGTACCGCCGCCCGGTCTGGGCGACCGGCGTCAAACCCGTGATCGCCCGCCGCGGAGTCCCACACGGCTCCGGCCTCGGCGTCTACCGGTGGGTCGTAGAGCGGACCATCGCCTGGCTCCACGGCTTCCGTCGACTACGGATCCGGTAGCTCTGCAGGCCATGGAGGACGCCGGGGAGGAGGCTTTCCGTCTTTGCGCCGCACCGCAGCGGAGCGGCGGCCCGCGAGGCCTGACGTCTCCTTCGCTGCTGACGCGGCGATTCCCGGAGACGCCGCCCGCCCCCGGGCAGTGGCCGTGGCGAACCAGCGGGTTCCCGCTCTACGAGCACGCCACAGCGGTACCTGCCGGTGCACGGCGGATGCCGCACTATTGGATGGTGAACCTGGGCTCGGCTGAAACGCTCAGCAGGACCAGCAGGCGCACCATCGACGGCCTGTGCCCGTCGTATTGGCAGGTGATCCTGGTCGGATCGAACCATCCCAGATCTGGGTACCACGCCAGGCAACGGTCGGATATCCGGTCCCCGATGAGCCAGATATGGGTGAACTCCTGCGGGAGCAGAGGTGCCATCGAGGGAAGCCGGCTGTCACTCGCGGGCGCACGATGGGCCGGCCACGGAGCAGTCGTGGTCACCCCGATGACGGCGCGACTCTCGTCCCCAACCGCATTTTCTGAGCTTCTCCCGATTGCCCCGCATGCGCCTGGTGTCGGCGTTGACCTCGGTATCGACCCACGTGTGGAAGCCATCCCAATCATCAACGCGAGACCACCTGCCCCCCCACGAGACGACCCTGACGCGTCCTTCGCCTTCTTGCTGAGCGGGACGCGAGGCCAGACCGCGGATGCCCAGAGCAGCGGCCCGAGCCGCCAGGGGGGCCGGGATGAACCGCCAGATTGTCGGGACTCGGCACGAACTCGTACACCTGGCCCGCGGCCTCGAATTCGGCCAGTAGCGCGGGATCTCATTGCCGGTGGCTCCGGCCGTCCTTCTTGAGCCGGAAACCCCGGCTGACACGGACGGTCCACTCACGGCTCAGGCCGGAGGCGGACAGATCAGGTTCACGGCTGAGGGCCCCTGCCACTTCGGCGTGTTTGGTGTCCAAGGCCATCCACACCTCAGCGAAGCCGACTCGCCCGTCTGCGTACTCAAGGGAGATATCCGGCATCTGCTGCGTGCTGCCGTCGTCTTGGAGACGGACGCGCACGCCTGTGAACCGTGCCAGCACCCGCCCGACCTGGTACTCGAAGTCGGGAGAGGTCGGCGAAGTCGAGCTGCTTGCCCACGGTCTTCAGCGCCTCGGAGAACTTCGCGTTGAACAGCTCCTGGAACGTGGCCTTGCCGCTCGCCCGCTGGGTGCCGATGGCCTGGGCGACCTTGAACCCGGGTCCGAGGAGTTCTGCCAGCCCGCGACGCGTGGCGGCCAGGACCACGCGGTCCTCCGGCTGAGTACGTATTCCGGGTGCAGGTCCCAGACCAGGCCCGACTGCCGCGGCGGCTCCTCGGCGGGAGCGGAGGCGAGGTCGGGTCGGCGGTCCTCCGGTGAGGCGGTGTCGAGGGCGAGGACCCGCCAGGCGCCCGGGCGGAACGACTCCGCGATGGTGCGGCCCTCCAGGTGCGGGTGGCCGGCCGCGTCCACGGCGGAGAAGAGCAGGACCCGCCGCTCCACCGGGATGATGCCGAGGATCTGCCGGCCCATCATCGCCCCGGCGAAGGCGGGGGCGCCGAGGTGCGTCACGCTGCGGCTGCGGGTCAGGGCAGCCGGGTGCGCGGCCCGAAGCGTGCGGTAGACGGCGGTCGCGAAGTCGTCCTCGTACAGGCGAAGCACGGCCCGCAGATTCGGCTCGACGGTGCGGGCGTACAGGGCGGCCTCGAGGTTGGTGGTGTGTCCGAGCTGGTCAGGGCGAGCAGGGAGTGCGCCCAGCCGATGCCCGCCGCGTACGCTCCACCGCGCGCAGCAGGAGGCCGTCGGCCTGGACCACCCTGCCGGTACCCGCGACGGCACTGGCGGCCAGCGCGGCCGCGGCCGTATCGGCGTCCGGGAGCACGGTCGTCGAGGAGTTCAGCTCCCGCAGGTCGATACCCGGCTCCGCCACCATCGCGGCCTGGTCCAGGAGCTCCTCCAGGTGCCGGCCGAGCTTGCGGTTGTAGAGCCGGATCACCAGCCTCAGCCTCGGGTTGAGCCGGCGTGCCACCAGGGCGGCCCGGACGTTGGTGTCGTGGTCCTCATAGACGAGTGCCAGCGCGGCGGCCCCGGCCACCCCCACAGCGGCCAGTACCTCCTCGTCCGGCTCCGCCGCGTCCAGGATCTGTAGTCCCGCACGGCCGGCGGCCCGCCGCCCGCGGTCCGTGCCCGTGGCAGCGGGACCCGCCCCGGCAGGCCGCGCCCCGGTACCCCAGGGGCGCGGCCGACGCTCGGCTGAGTGTCGCGGGCGGCGGGCGCTACCAGCGTTACCCGCTCCTTGTAGACCTCCCGCAGCTCGGAGGCCGGCCGACGGGCCAGCCCGTCGTCACCGCACACGATCATCCGCCCATCAGGGGCGGGCTGTTGAGGCTGCACCGATATTGAAGACCCATCCGGGGGAATCAACGGCCTGGAGCGCACCGCGGGCGCGTTGTGCGGCGAGACATGGGGGATGACCGCTCATGAACACCGCGCCTGGAGCAGCAGCTCTTACGCGCAGGCGATGCACACCCCGCAGCGCACGCTGTCACTGCGCGATGCGGAGGGCTGGCACTTCCCCCTGGACCTGGAGCGGTGGTGTGGCCGGGTGGACGAGGCCGACCGGACGGTTCTGCGCCGGTGCACCGGCCGGGTGCTGGACATCGGGTGCGGCGCCGGCCGGCTGGTCGAGGCGTTGACGGGGCGGGGCCGCCAGGTCCTCGGCATCGACGTCTGTCCTTCCGCCGTGATCACGACGGTGTGCCGGGGAGGGTCCGCAATGAGCAGGTCCGTCTTCGATGCTCTCCCCGACGAGGGCGGGTGGGGGACGGCGCTGCTGATCGACGGGAACATCGGCATCGGCGGTGACCCCCGACGGTTGCTCCGCCGCGTCCGGGCCCTCGTGCACCGGGAAGGCCTCCTCCTGGTGGAGGTCGCCGCCACTGATGTGGACGAGCGCCGCCGCGTCCGTATCCATGCCGGGCAATGGCCCGTGAGTACCGTCTTCCCATGGGCCGTGGTCGGCGCCGCAGCGCTGAACCGCCAGGCAGCGTCGGAGGGATGGACCGAGGCCGAGCGGTGGACCAGTACTGGAGGCCGTCACTTCGTCGCGCTGCGGGCCTGCCGCTGAGCCCGGCTCCGGCCCCATGTCCGTACGATCAGGACCATGGCCGAGGCGGCGAACAGCGCGGCGGTGATCAGCAGCCACCGGGCCAGGAAGCCGTCCGCCGGGAGGGCGGTCGCGGCGGTGTAGTGCCCGACCTGTTCCAGGATCAGCGGCCACCAGACCAGCAGCAGGACACCGGAGACGAACCCGGGAACGCGGACGTAGTTGACGCTCACCGGTGGCGTGGACCGGCCGTCGTCCGGGCCCCGGGTGAACAGGGCCTGTGCCGCCCGATCGGTGAGCGAGTACAGGGGGAGCAGTACGAGGTCGTGGAGGAGGGCCGCGCCGACGAACCACATGGCCACGCCGACGGTGTCGCCCTCGAACAGGCGCAGTCCGGCGTAGAGGGCGAGGGCGAAGGAGGCCAGGACGAGGAGCAGGTGCAGCGGGGAGGCGCCGTAGCGGCGGCGGAAGGCCGTCGGAGCGCTCATGCCGGCTCTCCGAACGTCAGGCGGGTGACCCATTTGGTGTTGTGCACTCCGGGTGCCCCGGGGACGATGATCCGCGCTGGATAGCCGTGGTCGGACGAGAGCGGCGCAAAAAACGTTCTTCGTCTCCTGGTCGTACAGGCTTGGCATCCTTCTGACCGGTACGAACGTCGGTTTCTCCGTCGCGATACCGGAGCGTGGACCGGATACGGTTCGGATTCCGGAGTCGTGGTGGGTGCCGCGGGTGAAGTGTCGCGCGAGCGTCCGCCCTTTCCTGAGGTCCAGGGGCCTGCGAGGCTCGTCATGAGGGCGCATCAGGACGCGTGAGGGCGGCAGGAGCGCGCGCCGGCGGCCGTACGCGAGGATCTCGCGGGCACCTTGGAGGGCCTCGAACGTGCAGAGGAAGCCGGAAGCCGGGCACAGAACCGCTGTCCGCGCTCACAGCACACCGGAGAGCACGGCCGGCCGCCTCTTCATCACACCCGCAACCTGACCCGGCCCTGCGTCCACGGCTCGCACCCCGAGCAACTTCGCGTGCCACGTCGTCTTCATCGCCGCACCGCCCACCGCCTGGACGACACCGGTCCGGACGGCCACCAGCGGTGTCGTGGCCTCTCCGGGTCCAACGTGAAGAGCCACAACGGCACATCCCGCGACGGCGCCATCGACGTCCCCCATCCCTGTGCCGACCGAGCTGTCCAGCAGCGCGTGGGCGGGGACGGTTCGTGACCGTGGCGTTGCGGCGCCGCGACCACAGGACACACGAGAGCGGTCCACTGTTGTCCGGGGTGCGGCCTCCCCTGAGGCGGCGGTCTCAGGCGTCTTCGAAGGCGGTCACGTGTATGGAGAAGACCTTCATGCCGCTCTGGTGCCCGGTGACCTCTGTACGGACGACGCCGCCCCTGCTGCGGCGCAGTGGGGTCGCCTCGACCCAGCAAGGGGAGTCCAGCTCGACGTAGCGGGCGAACCGGGCGTCGAACTCCGTGGGGACGGTCTGGGAGGCGTCGGAAAGGGCCTGTGCGGCTTGGGCGGCGGCTTCGAGGAAGACCAGCCCCGGTACGTGGTCGTGTGCGTGGTCGAAGAAGGAGCGGTTGGCGGTGTTCACACGCAGCTGCCAGCGATGCGATTCTCCGATCGGGCTCAGGACGGCATCGTCCAGCGAGGTCTGCCGTCCCCGCGTGGCGTCGTCGAGGGCGGGCCCGAGGGGGAGGGCGCGTGCCGTGGCGGCCTGCGCGTCCGCGTACTCCCCGCGCAGCCTTTCGTATATCGCGGGAGGGTGGGCGGTGTAGCGGACACGGGCGATGCCGAGCGGCTCTCCGTCGCGTATCGCCGTGATCTGGGTGGCGAGGCGGACGGATCCGCGCCGGTAACGGTCCACCTCGGTGTGGGTGATCGTCAAGCGCACGACGGCCGGCACCGATCGGGTCCGCATGGCTGTCGGCACGACGGAACTGTCGTAGGACTCCCAGCCCAGGCGGAAGTCGAGGGGTATGTCATGGGCGACGTGCGACAACAGGGCGAGGGACTGGCGGATCGTCTCGGCGAGGAGGAGAGGGTGGTAGTGGCCCTTGTGGGAGGTGTACAAGGGGTGGTGCGCGGGCCAGTCGGCGATGACGGTGTGGGAGACGCCGTCGTCGTGGCGGCGCCATCCGGACAGGAACGCCTGACCGGGTGCGGTCTTGCGGGTCAAGGTCGTGGAGGCATGCTGGACGCCTTCGAAGGGCGTGATTAAGCCAGTTGTGATGTTCATCGGTAGTTCCCCCCTGGAACGATGCGAGTTGGGTGCAGGCGACACTGCAGACAACGGTGCAATGAACTCTGCGCAGTAACATAGAGATGACTATGTTTATTGTCGAGATGCTGGGGAGGCAGATGTATGGCACAACAAGAGCGGAGCGCTCGGACACGAGCGGCCATCCTGAGGGCGGGCGCCGAGGTTTTCGCCGAGCTCGGCTTCGCCGGGGCGAGCGTCAATAAGATCGCGAGGCGGGCGAACCTGACGCTGGGGGCGCTCTACTTCCACTTCGAGTCGAAGGGGGAGCTCGCACGTGAGATTGTCCGGACCCAGCCGGAGCTGGTGGTCGGGCCCACGGCCGCCGGCCTGCAGGGTGCCGTGGACATCACCTTGGCTTGGGCGACACAGCTGAGGGAGGACCCTTTACTGCTGGCGGGCGCTCGACTGGTGATGGACCAGGAGTACTTCGTCTGCGACGAGGAGGGCAACTCCTATCGGCAGTGGGCACAGGTGCTCCAGCCGTTCCTGCGCGAGGCCAGTGAGAACGGTGAACTGCGACCGAACGTGGAACTGCGGCAGCTGGCACAGCTCGTGGTCAACGCCTGCACCGGGGCCCAGATGAACGCCCAGCTCGACAGCGGCCGAAGGGACCTCCCGGACCGCATCCGGCAGATGTGGGTCCTGTTGCTGCCACTCATTGCCGGCGAGGAATGTGCGAGCAGGGTCATGGAGACGTTGCGCTTCGATGAGGACGATTCCCCTCCGCATGGCGTGAATTGAACCTGATCGCACGCAAAGGGGCTGCCGTGCCCGCTGTGCATGGCGTTGAATCTGGCTATGCCACAGATAGCGGGAGCCTTACAGGGGCGAACAGCCATGATCACTGGAGCGTCGAGCGGCATCGGGGCCGCCGCTGCGAGGCTCTTCGCCAGGGAGGGTGCGGCCGTCGTGCTGCTGGCCCGGCGCAAGGACGCGTTGCGGGAACTGGCCGAAACGATCCGCGCGGAACGGGGGAGGGCGCTGGTCGTGCCGGGAGACGTGCGAAGTCCCGAGGAGGTGGGGGAGGCCGTCACCCGGGCGGTCGAGGAGTTCGGCGCACTGGACGTGGCCTTCAACAACGCCGGGTCGGGGGCGTTCGGCCCAGTCCTGCATGAACTGGACGAGGGCGCCTATGACACGGTCATGGACGTCAACGTCCGCGGCGTCTGGAACTGCATGCGCCGACAGATCCCCGTCATGCTGCGGCAGGAGCACGGTGGCGTGATCGTCAACACCTCCAGCGTCGCCGGGCATTCGGCAACGGGCGCCACGGCCCCGTACATCGCGGCCAAGCACGCGGTCCTCGGCCTCACTCGAGCCGCCGCGGCGGAGTACGGGGCCGCTGGAATCCGGGTGAACGCACTGATGGTGGGAGCCACCCGCACCCCGCAGCTGGAGCCGTACCTTGACGGCACCCCCGCTGCGGTCGAGAGGTTGACCAGGCGCGCGGTGCAGAAGCGACTGGCAGACCCGGAGGAGATCGCGCAGGCCGCACTGTGGCTGTGCAGTGGCCGGGCATCCTTCGTCACCGGCGGAGCGGTGGCGGTGGACGGCGGGTGGAGCGCGGTGTGAACCGTGCCTAGTAATGGTCAAGGTGACGTCGTAACAGCCGGGCGAACCGCGCGACGTCACGGCGCCCGTCGCGTGTGCGACACGGGTGGTGCGAGCGAGGCCCCTGTCCCGTGGCACGAGAGGAACGGTGCCACAGGGACCCGCCGTGCGGGGCCGCGCGAAGTCAGACCGGCAGCCGCGCCGGCCGCCGGGGCACCCTGATCAGACGGGCGGAGGGACGGATCCCGGGAAGGCCGGCCGGGTCGACATCCGCCAGATCCTGGAAGCCGCAGGCCGCCGACACCAGCGTCACATGGCGATGCCAGCCGGGATAGGACCGGCCCTCGAAGTCCTGGAGCCCGAAGCTACCTTCGAGTCGGCGCAATGCCCGGGGGGTGGCGGCCGACAGGGACGCCAGCTCCAGAAGTTCCTCCATCGGCAGGTGGACGAGGGTGGTGACCCACAGCGCGGTGGGCTGCTCGCCTTCGCGGGGAACTTCGGCGAACAGCCGGTAGAAGCGCTGCGGCTGCGGGCCGCGGGGCAGGCGCACCAGTCCGGTGACCACACGGGTCAGCCGCGAGGGGCGCAGAGGGCTCGCCCTCAGGACCGAGCGCAGCAGTTCACCTTCGGTCTCCAGGAAGCGACGCGCGCTGATCGGCGAAGCGGTGCCGTCGGCGGCCGGACCGGAGGGAGGAACCGCCACGCCAGGCTGGACGGCCAGGCCGTCGGGGACGGCGACGACAAAGTCGTGGGCGCGCTGCCGAAGCCCCAGGAGGAGCCGGTCGGACTCCTTGGGCTCGCGGAGATTCGCTACCAAGGGCAGGGCCGGGGACGCGTCGGCGGCCAATGTGTCGGCCAGGTCGAGCACCTGCGCCCAGACCGGAAGGGGCTGGACGGCCTCGGGAATGCGCGTGCGGCGGCGCAGCTGCTCCTCGCTCCACTCGCTCGGCAGGTGCAGGCGCCAGTCCACAGGAATCTGACCGCGGCTCGTGGCCAGGAACTGCCCGATGCCGACCTGGCAGTTGATGGTCCGGCCCAGGGGCGGCACGAACCTGCGGTGAACTCCGCACGACTGGTCACCCCGCTTGGGCACCACGGCGACACCGATGGTCCACGCCTTCGGCCGCGTCCGCTGCTCGATCCAGCGCCTCAGCTCGCCCCGGACCGGCTGCCAGTCCCACGGGCTGGCGTTGATGAAGCGGTGCAGCGACTGCGAGGCGGTGGGGGAGTCGGTGATGGCGGCAGCCAGGCTGCGCACGGATTTCCTGCCCGAGACCGCCAGAAGTCCCACCAGATACGCGGCGGCCCAGCGGCGTTGGTCCGCTCTCGGTAAGTGCGTGAAGAGCTGATCGGCGAAACCGGCGACTCGATGGCCCTCTTCCAGGGTGGACAACCGGTCGGCACCGTAGGCGATGTTGATCATGAGGAGCTCCGGGGGGTGCGGCTCAGAGGTCGATGCCCAAAGAATAATAGGGGCTGCTATTTTTTTGTCGGAGTGAATCAGCCAACCCGCCCATGAGGTCCCCGCCTTCGGTCAGGAGGCCTGACTCTGCGTGAACCGGCCAACCGTGATCGACGGGCTTGTAGACGCTGACCTGCGGCGTCACACTTGCCGCCACGACCGCTGGACGACGAGGTCGGCCCCCGGCAACGCCCGCAGAAAGGGGGTCGCAGGCACATTCCGCTCCCGTGGAGGCCGTCCGGCGCTCCGCCACCGGACCGAGCCGGGGACGGACAGGTCGGCGCGCTTCGCCTTCACGGCGTCCGTCGTACGTGTGGTGCGCGCACCTGCCGTCCTCCCTGTCGGTGCCGGAAGGGGCCGTCTTGTTGACCATCAACCAGCGCACCGGAGACATGCATGACGAGGCAGTTACGGGCGGTACGCACCCGGCAGGCACTGGTGAACGCCGCGGCGACCGAGTTCGACCGGAGCGGCTATACCGGTGCCGCACTGAACCGGGTCTGCCGGGCCGCCGGGATAACCATGGGCGCCCTGACGTTTCACTTCTCGACCAAGGGCGAACTGGCCGCCGCTGTGCAGGCGAAGGGTCAGACCGTCACCCGGGCCGCGCTCGGCGCCCTGCCGTCAGGCCCGGCACCGGCGCTGCACCGAGCCATCGACATGACGCTCGAACTGGCGCGGCTGCTCGAGGAGGAGCCGGCCGTCCGCTCCGCGGCACGGCTCAGCCGCGAGCTGCCGGACGGGGACCTCGCCTGGATGAATTCTTGGGTCGCCGCCGTGCAGGACCTCTTCAGCCAGGCCTATCGGGACGGACAGTTGCATGCCGCGGTCCGTCCGGAGGATCTGGCCATGCTGTCGCGGTTTCTGATTCTCGGCGCCGAGTACCGCGCCCGCGCGGCGAGTGAGCTGAACGGCGAGCAGCCGCGCGAACCTGGCACGGTGGAGGAGATCAGGCAGATGTGGGACATCATCCAGCGAGGCATTTGCGGTCCGTCGAGCCTCGCGTCTTCGTGACGGGGGCTGCGCGGCGTAGCGGGAGGGCGGCCTGAGAGCTCGTGGCCGCCGAGGGTGGGGGCCGGCCCCGTTCCGATTCCTGCCCTGCCCTACCCTGCCCGATGACCGTGCGCGGTGAGTGGGGGTGGCAGCCCTGGGGCGACCCCTCCCGGCAACGGTTCGAGCGCGCTTCGAGCCGCCTTCTTGTGGGAGGAGAGGTTGACCGCGCCGGTTTCGGACAGAGTCCGCGTAGGTGCGGGGACGCTTCGGTGTCCGGCTCGTCCGTCCGGCCAGTGCTGTGGCCGGAAAGGTTTGCCGGGTCGCGGTGTCCGGTGCGGTGCATCGCAAGGCGGAGGGCCGCGGGCCGTACTGGACGTACTTCCGTGGTCCGACAACGCGGCGAGGTGCCGTACCGGGCGCCGTGACCCGGTGGACCTTTCCGTCACAGCACCAGCGCTCCTCGCGTCCTTCTGACGGGCCCCTTCCTGCTCGCTTGTGGCCTCCGTCAGGAAACGGCACCGTCGGAGCGCACGGTCGAACCGTTCTCTCAGCCGCTCACGGTACGGGGCGTCTCTGTATCGGGAAGTACACCGCGAGGAACTCCCACTGAGCATGCCCGAGGTTGCCGGGTGCCATGACCCACGCCCTGCCGGGTTTCCCACCTTCGAAGGAACCGGGGCTCGAAGGTAACCGAACCTTCAAGCAAACACTCCCGTTGGTTCTCGTCGCGGGAGGAGTGGCATTCGTATCTTTGCTCGAATCGGGGTGCGATTTTCGCGAGTCGGCATTGCCGCACCCCGCTCCGGCGCGGATCGTGGATGCCGCAACCGACACTAGTACCAAGGGCGGACCGGTGAGGGAGGCTGAGCCGGCGTGTGTGACCAATGCATGGGTGCCGGCGACTTCCGCGGGTCCTCAAGCTTGTTCAATCTGCGGCCGACAGGGTCCGCACGGCGATCCGGAGCGGCGGCAGGCCCTCCCTAGCGATCGGAAGAGCTCCAAGAGGCAAGGCCGTCGGCAGGCTTGCTCCACTCCGTCGGGCGTGGGTCAGGGGCTTTCCTGGCAGTGACGCCTCTTGCGATGCAGCACTCGCTGTCCTGCGGCAACTCTATCGATTCGACCAGCTCGGATTTCCGGCTGCCCATTTCTGGGGCGGCCAATACGGCAATGCCTTGAAAGGCTTCTGTGGAGGGTTCCATGGCGACAGTTGAGCGTGTGGACGCAGTCGTGATCGGGGGAGGAATAGCCGGATCCGCCCTGGCGGCGGCGCTTGCGGGTGACGGATACGACGTCCTGCTCCTGGAGCGACAGACCGTTTACCGGGACAAGGTGCGCGGCGAGGTGATCAACTGCTGGGGAGTGGTCGAACTCCTCGAACTCGGCCTGGAGAAGCAGCTGCTCGATGCGGGTGGGACCTACATCGACCGCTTCGTCGGATTCGACGAGATCACCGACCCGGAGACCGCTTGGGCCAACGCCCTCAACCTGGACGACATGCTTCCCGGCATTCGTGGCGTGCTCGACGTCGGTCACCCCGAGGCGTGCGAGGCGCTCGCCACCGCTGCCGCTGAGGCTGGGGCCACAGTGGTGAGGGGGATCGGCGACGTCATGGTGACAGGCGGGCCCCACCCCAGCGTTCGCTACGAGTACAACGACGTCGAGTACGAGGTGCCCTGCCGTCTCGTCGTCGGAGCGGACGGTCGCACCTCGACCGTACGGCGTCAGCTCGGCATCTCCCTGACCCAGACCCCGCCGAACTCGTTGGGCGGCGGCATGCTCGTGGAGGACCTCCACGACTGGCCCGCCAATGTCACCTCGATCGGCACCGAGAAGGACCTGCTCTACTTCGTCTTCCCCCGTGCGGGAGCCAAGGCCCGGCTGTACCTGCTGCACGACGTCGCCCAGAAGGGACGCTTCTCCGGCCCGACCCGGCAGGCCGACTTCCTCAAGGCGTTCCAACTGGACTGCATCCCCAACAGCGAGATGTTCGCCGCGGTCACCCCCTCGGAGTCCTGCGCCTTCTACCCGATGAACGACGCCTGGACGGACGGCCCAGTCGTCCCCGGCGCGGTCCTGATCGGCGACGCGGCCGGCTGGAGCGATCCGGTGGTCGGCCAAGGCCTGTCCATCGCCCTGCGGGACGCGCGCCTGGTGTGGGAGGCACTGCGCTCCAGTACCGCGTGGTCGCCCGCGATCCTCAAGCCGTACGTCGACGAACGCGAAGAGCGGATGCGCCGCCTGCGCATCTCGGGATCCGTCCGCACCGCGATGAACATGACCTTCACCCCCGAGGGCGCCGCGCGTCGCAAGGCGTACGCCAAGGCGTGGCCCACCGACCCGGTGCTGGCCGGATCCCGGCTCGCCACCTTCAGGGGGGCCTACGGCGTTCCCGCCGAATCGTTTCACCACGAGACCGTCCAGCGACTGCTCGCCCTCGGCTAGCCCCAGTTGGCTCCGACGCACCCATCGAAGGGACTTCCACCATGCACGTGAAGACCGACGCCGACGACGCCCGGATCCGGAAGAACGGCTGCGACATCCGCCAGCTCTACCCCTGGGACGGCGTCGTCGTACCGCCCTGGAACAGCACCTTGTGCTCCATCCGGCCGACCGAGTCCAGCACGCCCCACGGCCACGCCACCGACGAGACCTTCATCTTCATCAGCGGTGAGGGGCACCTGCGCGTCGGCACCGAGGAGCGCCAGATCACCCTGGGTGATGTCGTCTACGTCCCGCACGGCACCGACCACAAGGTCACGAACACCAGCGAGTCCGACCCGCTGACCTTCGTGAGCATCTACTGGCTCCAGCCCGCCGAGCTCGGCAAGGACGCCTGATGGCCGACTCCCCGGGTGCCGACACCGCCGCCCCGCGCCGCGTCAACGTCACCTTCTCGCCTCCCACGCCCAATGGCGACCTGCACCTGGGCCACCTCGCCGGCCCCGTCCTCAACAGTGACGTGTGCGCCCGGTCCCAGAAGATCCTCGGACACGACGTGGCCTTCGCCACCAGCACCGACGACAACCAGACCTACGTCGTCACCACCGCCGAACGGCTCGGGACCACGCCGGAGGCGCTCATCGAGCACGCCATGGAGAGCGTGACGAAGTCGCTGGAACTGGCGGGCGTCGACGTCGACTTGTTCGAACGACCGGACGAGGACTACACCACGTTCGTCCGCGGCTTCTTCACCCGGCTCTGGGAGCACGGCGCGTTCGACCTGCGCGAGGTCGAGCTGCCGTATGACGCCGACACCGGTGAGTACAAGGCCGAGGCCTTCGTCACCGGACGCTGCCCCACCTGCCTGGCCCACGCCAGGGCCGGCGTCTGCGAGGCCTGTGGCCTCTACAACCTGCCCGGCGCCCTGCTGCCCGTCACCGACACCGCATCCGCCCTGCCGCAGCGAACGGTCTCGATCTGGGTCTTGGACCTCGAACGCTACCGGTCCATGATCACCAACTGGTACCGGACCACCGACGTGCAGCTGCGTCCGGACCTGGCCAAGGTCGTCGCCGACACGCTTGCCGGGCGGCTCCCGTACATCCCGCTGACCTACCCCACCGCCTGGGGCATCACGGTCGAGTGGGACGGCCCCGATATCCAGCCGCAGGCCATCAACGCCTGGCCGGAGATCTACGTCGGTCACCTGTACTGGCTGCGGCAAGCACGTCTGGACACCCAGGCCGAGTGCGACGAACTCGTCCAATTCATCGGCATCGACAACGGCTTCTACAACGCCTTCGTCTACGTGACCCTGGCTCTGCTCGCCGCCCGCCACGGCATGCCGGTGCCCCTCCCCAGGACCCGCACGCTCACCAACCAGTACTACATGCTGGAGGGCCGCAAGTTCTCCACCAGCAAGGGCGACGTGCGCTGGGCGCGCGACTACCTGGAGTCCGTCGGCCGCGACCGGGCGCGGTTCGTCCTCGCCCTGACCAGCCCCGAACTACAGCAGGCGGAGTTCAGCGAGCCCATCGCGGCCGACACCATTGCCGCACGCTACGACGCTCCCCTCACCACGATCGTCGAACAGCTCGACGCCCTGACCGGCCGCCACATCGACGCGACGCCCTCTCCGTGGTGGGACGCGGCCCTGCAGGCGTCCCGACGACGCTTCGAGGACGCCTACCGGCTGGAGAACTTCAGCGTCCGCAAGGCCGCCGAGGCGGTCGCCCTCCACCTGGAGGTGCTGGCGCTGCGCTCCGCCCGGATCCAGGCCGACTCCGCGAGCGAGGTCTCCGGCGCGCTGAGGTTCCTGTGGGCGCTGCGCACCCTGGCCTGGCCGATCACCCCCGACCTCGCCGAGAGCATTTCCATCGCCTTCGCGGGCCCGACCACCGTCGGCAAGGCACCCCTGCTCGCCGACCTCTCCAGCACACCGGAGAACCCCTTCCGGGGCCTGGTCATCCCGGCCGCCCCGACCGCATGACCCTGCGGAGCGACCCGCCCCGCACACCACTCCCGCACGAACGACATCTTCACCTCCCAGGAGATCCACCATGCTGCGCACCTTCATGAACGCGAAGATCCACCGCGCCACCGTCACCGACAGCAACCTGAACTACGTCGGGTCCATCACCATCTCGCCGGAACTGCTCGACGCCGCCGGCATCGGCGTCCACGAGCTGGTGCACGTCGTCAACGTCAACAACGGCGCGCGTTTCGAGACGTACACGATCCTCGGCGAGCCGGCCGCCAACCAGGTCATCGTCAACGGCGCCGCCGCCCGCCTGGTGGAGACCGGTGACAAGGTCATCATCATCAGCTACGCGCAGCTCACCCCGGACGAGGTCGCCGACCACAAGTCCCGCGTGGTCCATGTCGACGACACCAACGCGATCACCGAGACGGCGCTCCTCAGCGCGTGACCTTCAGACCCGTCGATCCCGCGACAACGTTCCTGCATGCACGACGAGTCGAGGATGCGTGAACCGTGACAACCCATGAGATCCACCCGGTGCTGGGAGTGGGGTTCGGACCCGCGAACCTCTCCCTGGCGGTCGCGCTCGAAGAGCGCGGCCGCGCCGGCCTCGCCCACTTCATCGAGCGGGCCCCCGAGTTCCAGTGGCAGCAAGAACAGCTGCTCCCGGGCGCGGACATCCAGAACAACCCCTTCCGCGACCTGGCGATGCAGCGCAACCCGGACAGCCCTCACACCTTCGTCAAGTATCTCGCCGCGCGCGGTGACCTGACGGACTACCTCCACCTGAACGCCAAGTTCCCGCTGCGCAGGGAGTACTCGGGCTACCTCGCCTGGGTCGCCGAAGCCTTCCGCGACCAGGTGGACTACGGTCGGTCGGCCGTAAGCCTCTCGCTCGTCGAGGGCGACGACGGAAGCGAGCTGTTCCGCGTCGACACCGACGACGGCGGCCGCTACCTCTGCCGCAGCGTCTCGGTGGGCACCGGGCGCTCGCCCCGGATCCCGTACGCGTTCCAGAAGGGCCTGGGGGAGAGCGTCTTCCACTCCACCCAGTACCTCTCCTCCATGGAGCGCTTCAAGGACAAGGCGATCCGGGTCGCCGTCGTCGGGGCCAGCCAGAGCGCGATCGAGATCATCCTCGACCTGCTGGGCCGCTCCAACGTGCGGCAGGTGACCGCGGTCCACCGCAGCATCGGGTTCCGGCTCAAGGACACCAGTCCCTACAGCAGGCAGGTGTTCCTCCCTCAGTTCGTGGACTACTTCCACCCGCTGCCCAGCGCCAAGAAGCGCCGCCTGCGCGACGAACTGCGGTCCATCAACTACGCGGCCTGCGACCAGGACGTGATCGACCGCCTCGTCGGCGTGCAGCGCGAGTACGACCTGACGGGCTCCGACCGGCTCGTGATGCAACCCTTCCGGGAGGCCGTCATCAGCAGGCCGCACGGCCAGGGGCACCGGATGGTCCTGCGCGACATCAACCACCTCACCGAGGAGACCCTCGACACCGACGTCGTCATCCTGGCGACCGGCTTCAGGGACTTCGGCGGCGAACCGGGCGATGAGCCGTACCACCCGCTCCTGGAAGGCATCGCCCACCGTCTGCCGCTCGACGAGGAGGGCACCCCCGTCGTCGCGCGGGACTACTCGATCGAGCTGAAGACGGAGGCAGGCACCCCGCGGCCCCTCAAGGTCTATCTCAACGGGCTCTGCGAGGCGAGCCACGGCATGGGCGACGCCGGCGCGCTGGCCATGCTCTCGGTACGGGCGACCGACATCGTCGACTCGATCCTGAGCCACGACCACGAGAAGCTGCTGGCCGCCGGGATCGCACCGTGACCCGGTCCGTCCCCACCGCCGACGTCGCCGTCGTCGGCGGCGGGATCATCGGGCTCGCCACTGCCGAGAGGCTGAGCGCCCGCGGTCTCGCCGTCGCCGTCATCGACTCGGCAGGCATCGCCGGGGGCGCCACGGGCGCCTCCGGCGGGCTGGTCCGAGCCTTCGACCTGTCCGCGTCCCGACGGCGGTCGGCCGCCGCCGGCCTGGACGTCTACCTGCGCCAGGGTCACCGCGGGACCTGGCCCGCGATAAGCCGGCAGGGCAGCCTGAGCCTCGTGGCGCGCGGCGACCTCCCGCAGGCCGCGGCGGCGGTCGCGGACCTCGGCACCGCCGGACACGAAGCGGAGATCCTCACCGCCCGGGACCTCGCCACCCGCTTCCCTGCCCTCGACGTGCCCGATGACCTGGTCGCGGTCCACGAACCGAACGCGGGCTGGCTCCCCGTCGGACCGTTGGCCCACGCCATGGCACGCGACGCGGGCCCCCGGCTCCGGCTGATCCCGGCACGCGCCACCCACCTGCTCACGTCCGGCTCGCGCGTCACCGGGGTCCACACCACCGCCGGACCCGTGCACGCCCGGGGCGTCCTGCTGGCGGCGGGCGCGGCCAGCACCTCCCTGGCCGCGAGCGTCGGCATCCACCTACCCTTGCGCACCCGGGCCGTCGGCTACTGCCTGTTCCGGGTCGACGAACCGGCGGGTCTCACCACACTCCCCACCCTGGTGGACACCACCACGGGCGCCTGGCTGCGCCCGTGGGGATCGGACTCATTGGTCCTCGCGGGAGTCTTCTCGCAGGAGACCGACGTCCCCGAGACCGTCAGGCCGGGTGTGTCGGTGCAAGAGGAGGAGCGCGTTCGCGCGGTCATCCGCCACCGGTACCCGCACCTGGCCACGGCCCCGGTCACGGGCGGCGTCACCGCGTACGACGCCCTGGCATCGACCGGGAACGGCGAAGTCACCGTGTGGCCCGAACTCGGCGGTCTCGTCACCGCGACCGGGTGGAACGGCGGCGGGTTCAAACTGGCACCGGCGATCGGCGAGCTCGCGGCCGCCCGCCTCGAGGAGGTGGCCGCCCGATGACGGCCACCGTCCGCCTCAACCCCACCGACGAGATGCTCCACCGCGCCGCCGACACCCTCGGCTCCAGCAGGATCGTGCAGGTGCTGTGGACGTTCCGGGACCCGGTATCCGTCGCAGCGCTGCAAGCCGCGTGGGACGGCCTGGACCAGGGGTGGCTGAGCCGCCGCGCCCGAAGCTCGCCCGTCCCCGGGGCACGCCGCAGCTGGGTGCCGGCCAGGAACGAGGAAGCCCTCGGCATCACCGTGACGTCGCTGACCGACGCCACCCTGAGCGACTGGATCGACACCCAGGTCAAGGCTCCGCTCCTGCCCGGCAGCTCCGCCCTGTGGCGGTTGGCCGCCGCCCCGTACGGTGAGGGCACACTCGTCTCGCTGACCGTTCCCCACTTCCGCTGCGACGGGCTCGGCATCTTCCGCGCCATCGGCTCGGGCGGTGACGACACCCACCGCCCGGCCGCCGGCCCCGGCCTGCTCGACGACCTGGCCGACCTGGCGCAGCAGACGCTCCGCGGCGGCCTGGCTGCCGCGCGCTGGCTCCCGGCGACCCTGACGAACCCGGAACGGCTCGACCGGATCAGGACCGCGATGCGGCCCCCGGCCTCTCCCGAACCCCCGGCCCAACCGCGCTTCTTCACCTCGGCGATCTTCGAGACGGACGCCGCCCGGTGGGACCAGCAGGCGGACGTGTTCGGCGGGACGACCAACAGCCTCTTCGTCGAGATCGCCGCCAACCTCGTCCGGACGGCGGGGGCGGGCGACCCGTCCGAACCGTTCGACGTCGGCATCCCCGTGAGCCTGCGGCGGTCCGACCAGGACGCTCGGGCCAATGCCCTGGTCGTGATGCCGTTGACCGTGCCGGGCGGCCACGCCCGGCACCAGAGCCTCCGGCAGACCCGACAGGCTACGAAGGAGCTGCTCCGCACCACGGACGAGCACAGCGGCACCCTCGTCCCGGAACCCCTGTGGCATCTCCTCCCGGAGTGCCACGCCCACCGGCTCAAGAACCCCGGGGCGCAGCAGACCACCGTCGTCGCTTCCAACTTCGGCCGGACCCCCGAGGCGATCGCCCGGTTCACCGGGCAGGAGGCCGCCGGCATCGCCGTCCGCACCATGAACGTGCCCGGCGTCCTGCCGGACCGGGCCCGTCTGCGCGCCTCGCTCTGCCTCCTGCGGACCGGGGACCGGCTGACCGTCACCGTGACCGGCATCCCCGACCGATTCGGTGACGCCACGTCCTTGCGACGCCTCGTCGGCGAAGAGCTGGAGTCCTGGGGACTCACTGTCCGCAGATGGTGGGGCGAACCCACGTCGCACCTTAGGAAGGAGTCCTGACGCGATGCCCACTGTTCCTGCGGCGGCGCTGCCGGACCGCTGGTTCCGCACCACGCCCGATTCCGCCCTGCTGCCGGGCCCGCGCCTGCTGGCCCGCTCCCTCATCGACGTCTCGGTCATCGACGAGCGCATCCGCTCCTACGAGCGGCTCACCGGGATCCCTGCCGACCTGAGGATGCCGATCCCCGACTTCGGTGGGCTGGAGCTCGCGGCGGTCGGGAACATGCTCCTGATCGCCAGCGCCCGGCCCTTCACCGAGATCCAGCGCCGGACGGCCTACTCCGTGATCGTGCCCTCGCTCGACGGCGCGCTGAGCCGCCTGGATCAGGTCGGCGCCACCGTGCTGGAACCCCCGGAGCGGATTCTGCCGGGCGCCCGAGCCCGCGTCCGCTTCCCTGACGGTGCGATCGCCGAGCTCGTGGAGCACCGCCCGAACCCGGGCGAGCAGCCCCGTCCCCCGGAGCTCCGAGGATCAGGACACCCGGGGGTGCGGCTGCTCCTCCGTAAGGCGGTGAGCCGGAGCATGTTCGCCCCCCTCGTCCGCCTCTACGAGACGGCCCTCGGCCTCGACTGCGACACCCACCTCCAGGTGGAGGCCCTCGGCGGCATCGAGCTGGCCACCGTCGGGAACCTCCTCGTCGTCGGCACGGACAGCCCGGAAAGCACCCGCGCGTCGGACGTCCGGCTGGCCCTGGTGACCTCCGCACCGGAGGACATCCCGTTCACTGTGCCGCTGGGACCACCCGCCGGCCACCGACTCGTCCAGCTGGAGGACGGCTCCGTCGCCGAGGTCTGGGACAGCGCCGTCGGATTCCACGACACGCCCGCAGCTCCCGCGCGGGGCACAGCCGGGACCGATGTCGCATGACCGTCGACCACGAGGTTCGCCGTCTCGATCGGGTGGTCATCCGCTTCGCGGGTGACTCCGGCGACGGCATGCAGCTGACGGGTGACCGCTTCACCTCGGAGACGGCGTCCTTCGGGAACGACCTCTCCACGCTGCCGAACTTCCCGGCCGAGATCCGGGCACCCGCCGGAACCCTGCCGGGCGTCTCGTCCTTCCAGCTGCACTTCGCCGACCACGACATCCTGACTCCGGGCGACGCACCGAACGTGCTGGTCGCGATGAACCCCGCCGCCCTCAAGGCCAACATCGGGGACGTGCCGCGCGGTGGCGAGATCATCGTCAACACCGACGAGTTCGCCAAGCGCGCCATGGCCAAGGTCGGCTACGCGACCTCGCCCCTCGAGGACGGCTCGCTGGACGGATACCGGGTCCACCCCGTGCCGCTGACCACGCTGACCGTCGAGGCGCTCAAGGAGTTCGGCCTGTCCCGGAAGGAGGCCGAGCGCTCCAAGAACATGTTCGCGCTGGGCCTGCTGTCGTGGATGTACCACCGGCCGACCGAGGGCACCGAGACCTTCCTGCGGCAGAAGTTCGCGAAGAAGCCCGAGATCGCCGAGGCGAACGTCGTCGCCTTCCGGGCCGGCTGGAACTTCGGGGAGACCACCGAGGACTTCGCGGTCTCCTACGAGGTCGCCCCCGCGACCCGGGCCTTCCCCACCGGCACGTACCGCAACATCTCGGGGAACCTGGCCCTCTCGTACGGCCTGATCGCCGCCTCCCGCCAGGCGGACCTGCCGCTGTACCTGGGCTCGTACCCCATCACCCCGGCCTCGGACATCCTCCACGAGCTCAGCAAGCACAAGAACTTCGGTGTCCGCACCTTCCAGGCCGAGGACGAGATCGCCGGCATCGGCGCCGCCCTCGGGGCCGCCTTCGGCGGCGCGCTCGGCGTGACCACCACGTCCGGCCCCGGCGTGGCGCTCAAGTCCGAGACGATCGGGCTCGCGGTCTCCCTGGAGCTGCCGCTGTTGATCGTCGACATCCAGCGCGGCGGCCCGTCCACCGGTCTGCCCACCAAGACCGAGCAGGCCGACCTGCTCCAGGCGATGTACGGCCGCAACGGCGAGGCGCCGGTCCCGATCGTCGCCCCGAAGACGCCCGCCGACTGCTTCGGCGCGGCGATCGAGGCGGCCCGGATCGCCCTCACCTACCGCACGCCGGTCTTCCTGCTCTCCGACGGCTACCTCGCCAACGGCTCCGAGCCCTGGCGCATCCCGGACGTCCACGAACTCCCGGACCTGCGGACGCAGTTCGCCGCCGGCCCGAACCACGAGCTGGCCGACGGCACCGAGGTCTTCCGGCCGTACAAACGCGACCCAAAGACCCTGGCCCGCCCGTGGGCCGTGCCCGGCACCCCCGGCCTCGAACACCGCATCGGCGGCATCGAGAAGCAGGACGGCACCGGAAACATCTCGTACGACCCCGCCAACCACGAGTTCATGGTCCGCACCCGGCAGGCCAAGGTCGACGGCGTCGATGTCCCCGACATCGAAGTCGACGACCCGGACGGCGCGCGGACCCTGGTCCTCGGCTGGGGCTCGACCTACGGGCCGATCACGGCGGCCGTCCGCCGCATCCGCCGGGAGAACGGCCACATCGCCCAGGCCCACCTCCGGCACCTCAACCCCTTCCCGAAGAACCTCGGCGAGGTCCTGAAGCGGTACGAGAAGGTCGTCGTGCCCGAGATGAACCTCGGCCAGCTCGCCACCCTCGTCCGGGCGAAGTACCTCGTCGACGCCCGCAGCCACACCCAGGTCAACGGCATGCCGTTCAAGGCCGAGCAGCTCGCCGCCGCTCTCAAGGAGGCCATCGATGAGTGAGCCCCTCCTCCACCTGGTCCCCCGGGCCGAGGCGCAGCAGTCGATGAAGGACTTCAAGTCGGACCAGGAGGTGCGGTGGTGCCCCGGTTGCGGTGACTACGCCGTGCTGGCCGCGGTGCAGGGCTTCATGCCGCAGCTGGGCCTCGCGAAGGAGAACATCGTCTTCGTCTCGGGCATCGGCTGCTCCTCCCGCTTCCCGTACTACATGAACACCTACGGGATGCACTCCATCCACGGCCGCGCCCCGGCCATCGCCACGGGCCTGGCCACCTCCCGCCGCGACCTGTCCGTCTGGGTGGTCACGGGCGACGGCGACGCGCTGTCCATCGGCGGCAACCACCTCATCCACGCCCTCCGGCGCAACGTCAACCTCAAGATCCTCCTGTTCAACAACCGGATCTACGGGCTGACCAAGGGCCAGTACTCCCCCACGTCCGAGGTCGGCAAGGTCACCAAGTCGACGCCGATGGGCTCCCTGGACGCGCCCTTCAACCCGGTGTCGCTGGCGATCGGCGCGGAGGCCTCCTTCGTCGCCCGCACGGTCGACTCCGACCGCAAGCACCTCACCGAGGTCCTGCGGCAGGCCGCCGACCACAACGGCACGGCGCTCGTCGAGATCTACCAGAACTGCAACATCTTCAACGACGGCGCCTTCGAGGTCCTCAAGGACAAGGACCAGGCCAAGGAGGCGGTCATCCGCCTCGAACACGGGCAGCCGATCCGCTTCGGCGCCGAGAGCGAGAAGGGCGTCGTCCGCGACCCGGCCACCGGCGACCTCCAGGTCGTCACGGTCACTCCGGAGAACGCCTCGCGGATCCTGGTCCACGACGCCCACGCGACCACCCCCACCACGGCCTTCGCCCTCTCCCGCCTGGCGGACCCGGACACCCTCCACCAGACCCCCATCGGGGTGTTCCGATCGGTGGAACGCCCCGTCTACGACACCCTCATGGCCGACCAGCTCGATGTCGCGGTGGAACGGTACGGAAAGGGCGACCTCGCCGCACTGCTCGTGGGAAACGACACCTGGTCCGTCGTCGGCTGACACCCCGACGGACCACCGACACGGGAGGAAACCCTCATGGCATACGTCATCGCTCAACCCTGCGTGGACATCAAGGACAAGGCCTGCCTGGACGAGTGCCCGGTGGACTGCATCTACGAGGGCCCGCGCAAGATGTACATCCAGCCGGACGAGTGCGTCGACTGCGGGGCGTGCGAGCCGGTCTGCCCGGTCGAAGCGGTCTTCTACGAGGACGACCTCCCGGAGGCCTTCAGCGAGTACCGCATCGCGGACCGCGAGGTGTTCGACGGCATCGGCCTGCCCGGCGGTTCGCGCGATCACGACCCGCTCGCCGCAGATCACGCGGTGGTCGAAGCGGTACCCGTGCCGTCCCAGACCTGAGCCCGCCGGCGCCGGATCCGGCTCCCGCGGTCCCCATCGCCCTTTCCGTCCCATGAGCCTTTCACGGATCGAGTTCTCCCCATGGCCAAGCCCATAGTCCTCATAGCCGAAGAGCTCTCGCCCACGACGATTACCGCGCTCGGTCCCGACTTCGACATCCGGCACTGCGACGGGACCGACCGGCCGGCCCTGCTGTCCGCCGTCGCCCACGCGGACGCCCTTCTGGTGCGCAGCGCGACCCGCGTGGACGCCCAGGTGATCGACGCCGCCCGCCGCCTCAAGGTCGTCGCGCGGGCCGGCGTCGGTCTGGACAACGTCGACGTCACCGCGGCCACGAAGGCCGGCGTCCTGGTCGTCAACGCCCCCCTCTCCAACGTCGTCAGCGCCGCCGAACTCACCTGCGGACTCCTGCTGTCCACGGCCCGCACCATCCCGCAGGCCGACTTCTCGCTCAAGAGCGGGGAGTGGGACCGGCAGAAGTACACCGGCGTCGAACTGGCCGACAAGACCCTGGGGGTCATCGGTCTCGGCCGCATCGGCACCCTGGTGGCCCAGAGGATGTCCGCGTTCGGCATGCGGATCCTCGCCCACGATCCGTACGCCACGGAGGAGCGGGCCCTGCACGCGGGCGCACGCCTCGTACCGCTCGACAGGCTCCTGCGAGAGTCCGACTTCATCACCGTGCACCTGCCGAAGACACCGGAGACGGTGGGCTTCGTCGGCGAGCGGGAGCTGAGTATCGTCAAGCGGACCGTACGGATCGTCAACGCGGCACGTGGTGGCATCGTGGACGAGGAGGCGCTGGCCGCCGCGTTGAAGGACGGGCGTGTCGCGGGGGCCGGGCTCGACACCTTCGCGGTAGAGCCGTGCACCGCCTCCCCGTTGTTCGGCCTCGACAACGTGGTGGTCACCCCGCACCTCGGCGCCTCCACCCACGAGGCCCAGGAGAAGGCTGGGACCTCCGTCGCCCACTCGGTGCGCCGTGCACTCGCGGGGGAGCTCGTGCCCGACGCGGTGAACGCCCCCGGAGGTCCCGTCGCGGAGGAGGTCCACCCCTATCTGGCCCTTGCCGACGGCCTCGGCCACGTCTTCACCGAGCTCGCGGGTCGCCGGGCCGCCACGCACCTGGAGATCGAGGTCCGCGGCGAGGTGACCCGACGGGACGTCACGGTCCTGGAGGCCGCCGCGCTCCGAGGGATCCTCGCCGAACTCGTCCCCACGAAGCCCTCGCTGGTGAACGCGTCGGAACTCGCCCGTGAGATCGGCGTCTCCGTGCGCTTTTCGACCAGTTCCGAGAGCCTGGACCATCGCAACGTCGTCGCCATCCGCGGCGTGCTGCCGGACGGCAAGCCCCTGATCGTCGCCGGCGCCCTGTCCGCCCGGAAGGGCACCCACAAGCTGGTCGAGATCGGCGAGTGCGACATCGATCTGGACCTCACGGACCGCATGCTCTTTCTCTGGTACTCCGACGAACCCGGGGCCATCGGAAAGGCCGGACGGATCCTGGGCGGTGCCGGCGTCAACATCGCCGACATGGAGGTCGCCCGGTCCGGCGGCCGGGCGATGGCGGCCATGTCCGTCGACATCGACGTCCCCGAGACCGTGGTGGGAAGCCTCGTGTCGACCCTCGACGAGGCGTCCGCCGGATTCGTTCGCCTCATGCCGTAGCGGACGGCGCCCGCCGTCCTCCGCCCCGCCCCGCCCGCGGCCGCGGCCGCCCCGAGGACGCGCCCCCCACCCCGGCGCCGGCCGCACCCGTACTCCCCCGTTCCGTACGCGGAGCGGGGGAGTACGCATGAGGGGATGCCTCCGTACGGGCGGCCGCTACGTCCCGGCGACCGCACGCCTCCTAGGGGCGGGGTGCAAATGCGCGGCAGAACGCTCTGAACGCGGCCGCCCGACGCGTCAGCCGGACGCCTGCCGGACGTGCCAGGACGACGTCCAGTGGCCGTATCTCGTCCTTGATCCGGCGGACCACCAGGCCGCGCCCCTCGTAGCTGACGTCCGCGATGGGACGCTGTATGAGCAGCGAGTAGCCGACACCCCGGGCGACGAGACTGCGCACCATCTCGAAGCTCTCCGTGCGGTGCCGGATGCGGGGGGACACTCCGGCGGAGCTCAGCACCTCGTTGAAGTAGCTCAGGCTGGGCGGGACATCGAGCGCGATCATGTCGTGATCGGCGAGGTCGGCGAGCTGGATCTCCTCCTTCTCCGCCAGCGGATGGGCGGGCGGCAGCAGGACGTGCGGTTGGGTCGGGTACAGCGTGTCGTACTCGATGCTGGCCTGGATGTCGACGCGGTAGAGGACTGCCAGCTCGCACGCCCCGTCGAGGAGGAGCTGCTGCAGGTCGTCGAGCGAGCCCTCCACGAAGTCCAGGGTCACTTGGGGGTGGGCGGCCTGGAACTCCTCCAGGACGCGAGGCAGGAGGAACGGGGCGATGGTGGTGAAGCAGCCGATCACCAGGCGCCCCGAAGGGGCATTGCCCAGGTCACGCATGCCCGCCTGGAGCGCGTCGGCCCGGGCCAGCAGGGACCGGGCCTCGGGCAGGAGGTGCCGGCCGGCGTCGGTCAGCGTCAGCCCCTTCGCCTTGGAGCGTAGGAGCAGTTGCACACCGATCTGTCGTTCGAGTTGGGAGATCGCCACCGACACCGCGCCTTGGGTCACGAACAGTTGGCGCGCCGCGCCCGTCATGGTTCCGGCCTCGGCGCACGCCACGAAGGCGTGCAGCCGGCGAAGGCTGATCCGTTCAGTCATTAGGAAATCCCATAACGCACCTCACAATTCCTTCGTTTTCAATTCGGCGATCGTGGCGGAGACTTGGAGTATCAAGTCAAGGAGGTTTCGCAATGATGCCGATGAACGAAAAGGCCGGCTGCCCGGTGCATCACGGTTTCGACCCGCTCGGTGACGCCTACATCGCCGATCCGTATCCGATCCACACCGCGGTGCGGGAGGAGGCTCCGGCGTTCTACGCATCGGCCATCGACATGTGGGTGATAACCCGGTACGACGACATCGAGACCGTTCTCAAGGACCCGGGGACCTTCTCCGCACGGGTCGGTCAGAAGCCGGTGTTCCCTCTCTCGGGAGAGGCGCAGGAGATTTTGAAGAAAGGGTTCCGCGCCTACCCGGTGATGTCGGACTGCGACCCGCCGCGGCACACTCGCATCCGCAAGCACAACATGACGGGTTTCTCCCCGCGGCGCATCGCGTCGCTGGAGCCGAAGGTCTGGGCCAAGGCCACGGAGCTGGTGGACGCCATCAGGCCCGGGCAGGTGGACCTGGTCAACGCGCTGACCTATCCGCTTCCGGCGTACATGATCTTCACGTTCATCGGCTTCCCGGACGAGGACATGGACATGCTGAAGAGCTGGTGCGGAAACCGCATAGCCTTCAGCTGGGGACGCCCGAGCGCGGACGAGCAGCGCGAGATCGCCACGAACATGACGAACTACTGGGAGTACTGCGAGGAGTTCGTCGCCAAGCGGGCCGCGGACCCGGTGGACGACTTCACCAGTGACCTGATCCGGATACGCCAGGAGAATCCCGACAGCCTGTCGCTCGAAGACATCACCAACGTCGCCTACGGGCTGAGCTTCGCCGGACACGAGACCACGACGAGTTTCACCGGGAACGCGATCCGACAGCTCCTGGCCAACCCCGAACAGTGGGCCTCGATCTGCGCCGACCGCGGTCTCATCTCCAAGGCGGTCGAAGAAATCCTGCGGTACGACAGCAGCATTCCGGCCTGGCGGCGCATCACCACCAGGGCGGTGGACGTGGGCGGTGTCGAGATTCCTGCCCAGGCCAAGGTGCTGATCCTGCTCGGCGCGGCCAACCGGGACCCGAAGCACTTCGAGGAGCCCGAGACGTTCGACATCCACCGGGGCGATGCCCGCCGCCACCTCGCCTTCGGCAAGGGCATCCACTACTGCATCGGGGCCCCGCTCGCGCGGATGGAAGCCCGGATCGCCCTCGACCTGCTGGCGCAGCGGGCACCGGACATGCGGCTGGTGGAGGACCAGGACTTCGACTTCCCGGCGAATGTCTCCTTCCGCGGTCCCCGGAGCCTGCTCGTCGAATGGCCCGGATGACCCTCCGGGTCCGGAGCCGGACGGTACCCGGCGGGGCGGGACGCGCGCCCCACCGGGTGCCACGGGTCCGTCGCGGCGGGTCACGGCCGGCCGCGACGCTCAGTGATCAGTAAGGTCTGCAGGACCTGACCGCAGCCGCCCGTCGCGTCGTCGAGCTGCCCGACGGCGAGCCCCGATCCGTTCGGGCCGGCCGCGGTGTGCGAGCGCAGACACAGCCACTCCCCGACGGGATCCCGGTGCAGGGCAAGGGTCACATCGGTGTTGATGACGAGGTTCTTGTGATGGTCGAGCTCGAAGCCGACCGCCCAGCTGCTGTCGGCCACCGTGAGCGCCCGCGTCAGCGGTGAGTCCGGGGAGCCGGCAACCAAGGGGATGCGTTGCCGGGCCCAGGCGGCCCCCGGACCGAGCGTGTCGAAGCCCGCGCCGTCCTCGAAGCGCCACTCCATCGCCGCGATGTAGCCGTCCAGATGGGCGCCCGCCATGGTGTGCGGCGGCTGCGCCCCGGGCAGAGAGGGGGCGGGCGGGACGGGCCGCAATGCCGGAGTGTCCTCGGGGCTGGTGACGAGCCTCCAGGCCCGGGCCAGCAGCACCGGGACGTCGTCGGCGGTGATCTCCCCCTCCAGGATCTCGACGCTGCCGCCGGACCGGACCGTCCGCACCTCGACCCGCAGGTCCGCGACCGGGACCGGGCGCAGCAGCTCTACGGTGACGCGGGCGATCCGCATGCCCGGCCGGGGGCCGTGGTGCTCGAGCGCCCGCCCGATCAGGGCGGACGGCGGACCGGCGTGCTGCGACTTCGCGCTCCACGGGCCCGCGGTGGCCGGGGTGCTCTCGAACCGGCCGTCCCCCAGGTCGTGGTAGAAGGCTGCGGGCAGCGCGTCGGGGAACGGAACGAGCTCTGGGTTCACGGGTATGCCTCCGGGTCCTGCCTCAGCGATCTGAGGCACTGTGGATGATGTCCGTCTGAGCCACCTCGGCGAGTCTGCCCGTGTCCGACCGCGTCTCCTCGAGGGCGGTTCCCACCCGGAAGAGCACGGACTCTGCGAACGGGGCGGCGATCAGCTGTGCGCCGATGGGGAGTCCGGCGGAGTCCCTGCCGACCGGGAGCGAGAGTGCGGGGAATCCGGTGATGTTGGCGGGGGAGGACAGCCGGACGTAGGCGTCGGTGACTGTCTCGGTGACGCCGTCCGGCCACCGCACGGTCTCCTGCCCTCGCCGCGCCGCCGTGATGGGGGAGGTCGGGGCCACGAGCAGGTCGATGTCGACGAACAGCCGGCCCCACGCGCGGCTGATGAGGGACCGGGTGCGCTGGGCGCGCAGGTAGTCCAGGGCGGACACGTGGTGTCCCGCCTCCAGGAGCAGCCGGATGTCCGGGCCGTAGAGGCCGGGTGTCGCGCGCAGGCTCTCCTCGTGGACCGCCGAAGCCTCGGGAGCCATCAAGCCCCACTGCGTCGCCTCGACGTACTCGACGAGTGGCAGTTCCACGGGCATCACCGTCGCGCCGAGCTCCCGCAGCCGGTCGATCGTCGCGCGGACGGCAGCATCCACTTCCGGATCGACGCGGTCGAAGTAGTAGGTGCCGGGCACGCCGACGCGCAGCCCGCGTACGTCCGCCGGGGACGACGCGGGCGGGTCCGCCGGAGCGGAGACGCTGACGGGGTCCGAGGGGTCGTGGCCGGCGAGCGTGCGCAGCACGAGGGCGGCGTCCCGCACGGTCCTGGTGAGGGGGCCGATGTGGTCCAGGGACCACGACAGGGGCGCCACCCCGTGGCGGGAGACCAGACCGTAGGTGGGCTTCAGGCCCACCATCCCGTTGAGCGCGGCCGGAATGCGGATCGACCCTCCGGTGTCCGTTCCCAGCGCGAACAGCGCGGTCCCGGCCGCCACGGCCACCGCCGAGCCGCCGCTGGAGCCTCCGGCGACGGCGTCCGCGTGCCACGGATTGGCCGTCTGCGGGGTGAGCAGTCCGTAGGCGAACTCGTGGGTGTGGGTCTTGCCGATCAGGATCGCGCCGGCGTCCGTGAGCCGCGTGGCCACCGTGCTGTCCCCGTCGGGCATCCGTCCCGCCCACGCGCGCGAACTGGCCGTGGTGGGGATCCCGGAGACGTCGATCAGGTCCTTGAGGCCATACGGAATGCCGTGGAGCGGCCCGCGGTGGACGCCCTCGCGGATCTCCCGCTCCGCCTGCCGCGCGGCCCGTCGCGCACGGTCCGCCACGACGGTGACGTACGCGTGGAGCCGGTCCTCGACGGCGTCGCACCGGTCCAGGACGGAGTCGACGAGTTCCACGGGGGACAGCGCGCGGGCCGCTATGGCCGCCGCCGCGTCCTCGACGGTCAGCTCAAAGGGCTGCATCGAAGGCTCCCGGGGCCACGGGGTAGCGGTCGGTCGCCGCACGGAAGACCGGGGCCGGCGCGACGCCCGCCAGGTCCAGGGTCTGCAGTCGGCCGAAGAGTTGCCCCAGTCGGGCGGCCAGTTCGGCCACGTCGCCGGGACGGACGTCCATGGGCGGAGCGGGTCGCACGGTCGGACGGGACGGTCCCGTAGCAGCCATCATGGTTCCCTTCCGGGTGATCGGAGCCGAATACCTTGGATCACGTGCGGAGCCGGGGACGGCGGGGCCGTCCGCGGCTCACCTGTGCCGTACTGCTGCCTCCCCGCCGACGCGAAGAAGCCCGGTGGCCCCCGACGGGGGATTGCGGGGGCCACCGGGAGAGCGGGTGCCGTGCGCACAGCCGTTCACGGCCGATGCGCACGGCTGCGCGGGAACCGTTCCTACAGGTCGATCGTGACGCCGTAGGACTCCAGCCAGGCGTTGAGCCAGAGCGGAACCTCGAGGTCGATCCGGGTGATCTGGGTGCTGGTCGTGCTGATGCTGCCGTCGAGCCGGCCGCGGACACGGTCCTTGTCGAGGAGCGGCAGGATCGGCGCGTCACCACCGCTGAGCACCTCGGCGAGCCGGTCGCGGAGCTTCTTCTCGTAACCGGAGTCCTGCGTGCTCGGGTACGGCGCCTTCACACGCTTCACGATCGACTCGGGCAGCACGTCGCGGGTGGCCGCGCGCAGCAGGCTCTTCTCCCGGCCGTCGAACGTCTTCATGGCCCAGGGCGCGTTGAACACGTACTCCACGAGGCGGTGGTCGCAGAACGGGACGCGGACCTCCAGCCCGACGGCCATGCTCATGCGGTCCTTGCGGTCGAGGAGCGTGTTGAGGAAGCGGGTCAGGTTGAGGTAGCTGATCTCCCTCATCCGCTTCTCCAGGCCCGTCTCGCCGGGGAGAACCGGGACCTCGGCGATGGCGTCGCCGTAGCTCGACCGCCGATAGCCGGGGATGTCGAGCTTGCCCAGCAGTCCGCCGTCGAACAGCGGCGTCCCGTCGTAGAAAGGGCCGGGCGTCGAGGTGAGCCAGGGAAACGTCTCGGCCGTGAGAACCTCGGGATCGTGGAACCAGCTGTACCCGCCGAAGAGTTCGTCCGCAGACTCGCCGGACAGGGCCACGGTGGACCGCTCCCGAACCGCTTTGAAGAGCAGGTACAGGGAGGGCCACAGGTCGCCGTACCACATGGGCGGCAGGTCGGTGGCGGCGAGGACCGCAGCCCGGACGCCGGGGTCGCTCAGGTCGTCGCTGTTGAGCAGGATCTCCTTGTGCTCGGCCGCGACGTGCTGGGCCAGGTCGCGGACGAACGGAGCGTCCGGGGTGCTCCGCAGGGGGTCCGGGACGAAGTTCTCCGCGGCGCCGACGAAGTCGACGGAGAACGAGCGCACCGGTCCGCCGCCTTGGGCGGCCAAGGCCTTGGCCGCCAGCGCGGTCACCGCGGAGGAGTCCAGGCCGCCCGAGAGCAGGCTGCACAGCGGGACGTCAGAAATCAGCTGCCTGCTGACGGTGTCGTCGAGGAGCCCGCGGACCGTCTCGATGGTCGTCTCCAGGGAGTCCGTGTGCTCCTTGGCCTCGAGCGCCCAATAGCGGCGCTTGACGAGCCCCTGGCGGCGGACACGGACCGTGTGCCCCGGCCGGATCTCGTACATCCCGGTGAAAATGGCGTGCTCGGGGGTCTTCACCATGTCGAGGAGCTCACGCAGGCCGTTCTCGTTCACCCGGCGCGGGATCTCCGGGTGGGCGAGGATGGCCTTGGGCTCCGAGCCGAACAGGACGCCGTTCGCCGTGGGGTAGTAGTACAGCGGCTTGACGCCCATCCGGTCACGGACCAGGAGCAGCTCCTCGTTCCGGACGTCCCAGATGCCGAAGGCGAACATGCCGTTCAGCTTGTCGACGACGCCCTCGCCCCACTCCAGGTACCCCCGGAGGACCACCTCGGTGTCGCTCTCGGTACGGAAGCGGTGTCCGCGGGAGATCAGGTCCGCGCGCAGCTCGCGGTAGTTGTAGATCTCACCGCTGAAGGTCAGCACCGCCAGCATGCGCCCGTCCTGTTCGGCGGTCATCGGCTGACGTCCGCCCTCCAGGTCGATGACGGAGAGACGACGGTGACCAATGGCGGCGTGCTGATCGATCCACACGCCTTCGGCGTCGGGACCGCGGCACGCCATCGTCTGGGTCATGGCGTCGACGATGGCGCGCTCCTGGGTGAGATCGCGCCCGTAATCTATCCAGCCCGCAATGCCGCACATAAGCGACGTTCTCCTTAGGTAGGCGATCGTGAGCACCTGGCTCATCGAGGTGGTCCGAGAAAGGGAGGTGGAGACACCTCTCGCCGGGCCGGCCCGTTGGAGCGGGCGCGACCGCGAGCGAGGGGGAGAAGCGGTGGAGCATGCGTCGGGGCGGACGGCCGCCCCGATCGCGGTGTGGCTAGGAGGCCTTGGGCCACGTGTACCTTCCGGCCCGGTGGGCCCAGGCCACGAGGACCGTCAGGACGGCTGCCAGTCCGCCCAGGACCATGACTGCGGAGGGCGAGGAGCGGTCGAGGACAGCCCCTCCGACCAAGGCTCCGATGGAGATCGTGGCCTGGAAGGAGGCGGTGAAGAGGACCGAGGACGCCTCGGGTGAGTCCGGGGCGGCCTTGGAGAACCAGGTCTGGGAGCAGACCGGGACAGCGCCGTAGGCGACGCCCCAGACGACCAGTAGTGCCACTGCGCCGGCGTCCGAGTGCCCCAGGACGGGCAGGAGGAGGGTCGCGCCGGCGATCAGCGCGGCGGCCGCGGCGAAGGTCGACCGCGGGTAGCGTCCTACCGTGGCTCCGCCCAGGAAGTTGCCGGCGATGCCGGCCGCTCCGTAGATGAGCAGGTAGACCGTGATGAGACCCGAACTGACATGGGTCACCTGCTCCAGGAACGGGGTGACGTAGGTGTACGTGCCGAAGTGGGCGAGCACGACGAGGAAAGTCATGACCAGGGCGAAGCGGGTGTTGATGCTTCGGAGCATTCCACCGAGGACGTCGAGGCGCGTCGCCTGGTCGGAAGGCAGGGGCGGGACGACCACGAGCAGCAGCACGAGGACGGCCAGCGTGAAGCCGCCCATGACGAGGAACGCCGTCCGCCAGCCTGCGATGTCACCGATGAACGTGCCCAGCGGCACGCCGAGTACGGAGCCGAGCGGTACGGCGGAGAAGATCACCGAGGTCGCGCGGCCCACGGACTTCGCGGGAACCAGCTGGCCGGCGAGTCCGGCGCCGATGGACCAGAATCCGCCGATGGTGATGCCCACCATGACGCGGGAGACCAGGACCAGCCAGTAGCTCGAGGCGACGGCGGCCAGGAAGTTGGCCAGCGCCAGCAGCAGGATGAACACACCCAGCATGAGCCGCCGGTCGATACGCCCTGTGGCCACCGTGACCACGGGGGCCGAGATCGCGGCGAGGAATCCTGGCATGGTCATCATGAGACCAGCCATTCCGTCCGAAATGGTGAAACTCGATCCGATCGACGTGAGAAGGCCGATCGGAAGAATCTCGGTCGTGACGATGGAGAAGATCCCTAGCATTACCGAAATGACGGCCAGCCAGGAGATGAACGGCGAGCGGTCCGTCGGTGCGGGGGATCGGACAGAAGTAGTGGTTGCTGTGGACATGAATCCCGTCCTGAGTTGGGCATCACATGCAGAGTTGCGTGATCTCTAGTCCAGCAGGAACGGGCACCATCTTCTGGCAGGTAATCGACACCAACAACCGGCCCCCTGAGGCGTCGCGAGTGATCCGGCTGCACCCACGGACTCACCAGCTCCGGTGTTTCAGCAGGTCAACGGGTTGCTTCGAGTGTCCGAGCGGGCGGTTCGTCATGATGTGGCGCGCGGGAGGCGCTGTGCGGCTCGCGACGACTTAGCCAAGTCGAGAAACTGTCCGAGCAGGAAAATCGTCGCGTGATGGTTCACGTCGCAAACCTGCCGGACTGCGACTCGATTCGATGTTGTTCTGGTTCTCCCGCGTCGCATATCGTGCCGCTGCGGCGCCGCGGTGGGCGTATCGGTCCGACGAGGTCGTCTGCTGAATTGAGGAGAAGAGTGTTCGAGCCTGAAGAGGTAATCCGAAAGAACGTGCAGGAGAAGGCGGCGGGACTCGACCGCGACGGTGTCTCCGCACAGAGGCGAGAGGCGCAACGCAGGTACGATGCCAGCATGCCGGGGTATTGCGTCGAGCTGGTCATGCGACGGGAACAGCTGGACGAGTACGTCAAGGAATGGCAGCGCGTACTTGACGAGATGACCGAGCGCGGCATCGAACGCTTCCTCCCCGTCGACGAGAAGGCCTGACGGGACGACACCGTCCGCACCCGATCCGTCGTGCACTGCGCACCGGACGCCGGACGCCGGACAGGAGCATGCGCGAGGCCGGGGCACACCTGCGCGGGTGCCCCGGCCGGATGGTTCAGGACAGCGGTCCCCAGGGCCGCCCCTCCCGGAGGAGGCGCTGGAGCGGCTCGCCGCCGTGGTTGCCCGCGAGGACGGGGAGGGGTGATTGGTCCTCAGCAGCCTCGTGCCATGGGGCAGCGTGTGTGCGGAAGTCCGAGTCCTCCGCATCGGGCTCCGTTGGGCATGTCCGGACGCCGCTCCCTTCGGCTGAGGCCCGTGCCGTTGACCGTCGCGGATGGGTGTCAGCGCGGTGTGAGAGCCTCCGGGGCATGAGTTACGACCTGGCTGTCTGGGAAGGCGAGAGGCCGGCGGATGATGAGTCCGCCGGCCGGGTCTTCAGCGACCTGTACGACCGATACATCGAGGCCGAGGTGGAGGAGCCTCCGTCCGAACGCATAGCGGCCTTCGTCACCAAGCTTCTTGAGCGGTGGTGCGATCTCACCGAGGACGAGGAGGACACCTCGCCCTGGTCGACCGGCCCGTTGATTGGGGAGGCCAGCGGTCCGCTGATCTACTTCCCGATGCGGTGGAGCATGGCCGAGGAGGCGTCGGCCTACGCGGCAGCCGTGGCGGAGTCCATGGGGCTGGTCTGCTTCGACGTGCAGCAGGATCGGCTCAGGCCTTGAGTAGCGTCACCAACCGGTGCGGTAGCCGATGAAGGACGCATCCTGCCCGCCGTCCGGACCCGTCGCTCCATGGGATCCGTCATGAATGGTTCAACGAACGACCACGCCATAAGAAGGGGCGCCTTAGAAGAAACCGAGCTTCTTCGGTGAGTAGCTGACCAGAAGGTTTTTGGTCCACTGGTAGTGCTCCAGCATCATTTTGTGGGTCTCGCGGCCTATGCCGGAGTGCTTGGTCCCCCCGAAAGCAGCATGTGCCGGGTACGCGTGGTAGCAGTTCGTCCAGACGCGGCCCGCCTGGATCGCGCGGCCCGTGCGGTAGGCCGTGTTGATGTCCCGGGTCCAGACGCCCGCGCCCAGACCGTACGCCGTGTCGTTCGCGATCCGTACCGCGTCGTCGAAGTCCTGGAAGGAGGTCACCGACACCACCGGCCCGAAGATCTCCTCCTGGAAGATCCGCATGCGGTTGTCGCCCTCGAAGATGGTCGGCTCGACGTAGAAGCCGCCCGCGAGGTCGCCCTCCAGTTGCCGGCGCTCGCCGCCCGTGAGGATCTTCGCGCCCTCGCGTCGGCCGATCTCCACGTACGACAGGACCTTCTTCAGCTGCCCCTCCGAGGCCTGCGCCCCGATCATCGTGTCCGTGTCCAACGGGTGCCCCGGCACGATCAGTTCGGTGCGCGCCACGGCCGCGTCGAGGAACTCCCCG
Organism: Streptomyces sp. BF23-19; assembly: GCF_041106355.1. NCBI lineage: Bacteria > Bacillati > Actinomycetota > Actinomycetes > Kitasatosporales > Streptomycetaceae > Streptomyces > Streptomyces sp. BF23-19. Next base: position 80,672 of record NZ_JBGBPT010000013.1, read on the forward strand.
TACCGGCCCCGCTCGACCAGCGCCCGCGACGGGCTCGTGCACACCTCGCCCTGGTTGAGAGCGAACATGGTGAAGCCCTCCAGGGCCTTGTCGCGCAGGTCGTCGTCCGTGGACCAGATGTCGTCGAAGAAGAGGTTCGGGCTCTTGCCGCCGAGTTCCAAGGTGACCGGCTTCAGGTGCTCGGCCGCGTACTGCATGATCAGCCGCCCGGTGGCCGTCTCCCCGGTGAAGGCGATCTTCGCCACCCGCGGGCTGGACGCGAGCGGCTTGCCCGCCTCCTCCCCGAAGCCGTTGACGATGTTGACCACGCCCGGCGGCAGCAGGTCCGCCACCAGGCTCAGCCAGTAGTGGACGGAGGCCGGGGTCTGCTCGGCCGGCTTGAGGACCACGGCGTTGCCCGCCGCCAGTGCCGGGGCCAGCTTCCACACCGCCATCAGGATCGGGAAGTTCCACGGGATGATCTGCCCGACCACGCCCAGCGGTTCGTGGAAGTGGTAGGCCACGGTGTCGTCGTCGATCTGGCTCAGCGTGCCCTCCTGCGCGCGCAGGGCTCCCGCGAAGTACCGGAACTGGTCCACGGCCAAGGGCAGGTCGGCCGCCAGGGTCTCCCGTACCGGCTTGCCGTTCTCCCAGGTCTCCGCGACCGCGAGGGCCTCCAGGTGCTGTTCCGTCCGGTCCGCGATGCGCAGCAGGATCGACGACCGGTCGGCGACCGAGGTCCGGCCCCAGGCGGGCGCCGCCGCGTGCGCCGCGTCCAGCGCCCGCTCCACGTCCTCGGCCGTGCCCCGGGCGACCTCCGTGAAGACCTGGCCGTTGACGGGGGAGGGGTTCTCGAAGTACCGGCCACGGGCGGGCGGGACGTACGCACCGCCGATGAAGTGGTCGTAGCGGGGCGCGTACGACATGAGCGCCCCCTCGGTTCCGGGCGCAGCGTAGCGGGCCATGGTGTCCTCCCCTTGCCGGGCGCCGGCCGCCGTCGGACAGCGCTCCGGTGGAGGCTAGGAGCGGGCAGGTTGCGGATACGTTGCACGCGGCCGGGTACGGGGATCCGGGCGCGCGCCGAGCTCCCGGTCCAGGGCGTGTACGCGGGCCAGCGCGGCCGGCCGCCGCTCCGGCGGCAGCGCCGCCGCCAGCGCCCGCCACGCCTCCGGGTCGTCCGCGCCCCACGGGCCGCACACCCAGTCGGTCAGCAGTCCGGCATCGGCCCGCGCGATCACCGCCGCCCGCGCCTGGTCCTCGATCCGGCGCCGCAGCCGGACGATGCCGGGCGCGGTCGAGGCCGGCAACAACGGCCCGGGGTAGTGGTGGAGGGCCGCGGACACCGCCCCGGCGGCCAACTGCCGCGTCAGGACGCTGAAATCCGCCTCCAGCCGACCGGCCGTGCGATACGGACGCGACAGCGGGGCCGACGCCCCCAGCAGGGCGCGCAACCGGGAGATCTCGGCGCGCAACGTCACCGGTGACACCGACTCGTCCTCGTACAGGGCGATCGCCAGCTCCTCGCCCGACAGTCCCTCCGGGTGGTGCGCGAGCAGCGCCATGATCTCGCTGTGCCGCCGCCCCAGCCTCAGCCTGCGACCGGCGGTGACCAGCAACGCCTCGTCCTGGCCGAGGGCGGCCAGGGTGTCCGCGGCAGCCGGCGGTTCCGGTTCGAGCAGGGTCAACTGGGCTTCCGCCGCCCGGGCCACCGCCTGTACGAAGCCGAGGGAGTGCGGGTGGGCCAGGCCGTCGCCCCCGGTGATGTCCACCGCGCCCAGCAGCCTGCCCGTCCGGGGATCCCGCACCGGGGCCGCCGCGCAGGTCCACGGGTGCACCCGGCGGCTGAAGTGCTCGGCCCCGAAGACCTGCACCGGTTCGCCCGTCGCGACCGCCGTCCCGGGGGCGTTGGTCCCCATCGCCGACTCCGCCCAGCGCGCACCCGGGACGAAGCCGAGGCCCTCGGCCCGCCGCAGGGTGGCCGGTTCGCCCTCCACCCACAACAGGCTGCCCCGCGCGTCGCACACGGCCAGCAGGTGCGCCCCGTGCGCGGCGAACGCCCCGACGAGATCCCGGAACAGGGGCATCACCCGGGCCAGCGGGTGCTCCTCCCGGTACGACCGCAACTCCGCGTCCGCGAGCTCCACCCGGGGCGTGCACTCCGGGCTGAGCCGGGCCCGCGCGCACCGCCGCCAGGACCGCGCGATGACCGCCCGCACCGGATCCTCGACCCGCCCGTCCCGGGTGAACGCGGCATGGGCCCGCCGCAGTTCGCGCGTGCGCGCGGCCGGATCGGCTCCGCCCGGCAGCGCCACCGACGGATCGCCCATGTCACCCTCCCGTGGTGCCGCGCGGTACGGAGTGCGGTACGGAGTTACGGAGCCGCGGAGTCGTCGAGCCGCGGCTCCGCGGAGTCGTCGAGCCGTTGAGCCGTGGAGCGTCCCCATCGTCGTCCGGGTACCAGGTCCCGGCAAGCCGTACGTCGGCCAGGGCGCCGGCGGTACGCGACCCGCGCGGGCCGAAACCTCACGGGGCCGGATCGGCCTCCAGCGCCGAGCCCGGCTCCGGGGCGGAGGGGCCCGACGGGATCCAGCGCCCCGCCTCGCGGCGGTACGGCCACCAGCGCCCCTCCCGACCCAGCCGGAGCTGCCGGTCGGTGCCCGCCTCCGTCCAGCGGGCGCGGACCCGGCGGAGCGCCGGTGCCTCCTCGTCCGCCCAGGCCACGTCCAGGGCCGCCCGGGCGCGGGCCAGCGTGCTCCGGTCCGGCGTCCAGTCGTCCTCCAGCGCCGCGAGGCCCGGGGCCGCGCCGAAGCCCCAGGCACGTACGGCCAGTTCCATCTCGGCCCGGCTGCGTCCGGTAGCCGCCGCCAGGCGGGAGCGGACCCGGAAGTCATCGGCCTCGGCCGTGAGGCGTACGGCGTCCTCGGTGAGCGAGAGCGGGGCCGTCGGAGCGCGATCGGCGTGGCCCGGAGCCAGCGCCTCCGCGAGCCGCCGGTGGGCCTCGGTCGCGGCCGCCTGTGCCAGGAACTCCACCGCGTCCACGTCGAGATGCGGTTCCGGTTCCGCCTCGGTGTCCAGCGTCGGCGGCTGGCCCGGCGCCTCGGGCAGCCCCGGGAGCCGGGGCAGCGCGGGACGCGGAGCGCCCACCGCGAAGACCTCCGCCGCCGGGATCCCCTCGTCGACAGGCCCGTGCGGAGCCTCCGCTCCTGCGTCCGCCGTGCTCCGTTCCGCCAGATCGTCCACGAGCTCCCGCTCGCCCCGGCCCCGCAGGAGCAGCAGCACGAAGGGGTCCTGGTCCAGCAGCCGCGCCACCTGGTAGCAGAGCGCGGCCGTGTGCGCGCAGTGGTCCCACTCGCCGCAGTCGCAGCGCGGATCGAGGTCTCCTATGCCGGGCAGCAGCTCCACCCCGGCGGCGGCCGCGTCCTCGGCGAGTTCCGGCGGCACCTCCCGGTCGAGCAGAGCCGCGATGTGCCCGGCCTCCGCGGCCGCCAGATCCAACAGCCGGTTCCACTCCGCTTCCGTGAACTCCTGCACCAGCACGTCCGTCCGGTGCGCCGTCCCGTCCGGGTCGCGCACCACCGCGGTGAGCCCGCCGGGGCGTACCGACATCGTGCCGACCGCGCCCGCGCGCGCGTACCGGCGACCCTGCTTGACCTGCGTCCCGTCGAGCGCGCTGTCCTCCAGGGCGCGCACCCAGGCATGACCCCACCAGGTGTGGGCGAAGCCGCGGCCGCGGGTGGGTGCCACGGCCGGGAAGGTCTTCTCGTAGGAGTCCCGGTCCCGGTCTCGGTCTCGGTCTCGGTCTCGGTCTCGGTCTCGGGTGTTCATCGCTCACTCCCCGCGCGCGGTCGGGCGCAGTGCCACGAGTTCGGCCAGTTCGGTATCGGTCAGTTCGGTCAGCGCGCCCTCGCCGCCCGCGAGGACGGCATCGGCGAGGGCGCGTTTGCGCGCGAGGAGCTGTGCGATCCGGTCCTCGACGGTGCCTTCGGCGATGATCCGGTGGATTTGGACGGGTTGGGTCTGGCCGATGCGGTAGGCGCGGTCGGTGGCCTGTTTCTCGACGGCCGGGTTCCACCAGCGGTCGAAGTGGATGACATGGCCGGCCCGGGTGAGGTTCAGCCCGGTGCCCGCGGCCTTCAGGGACAGCAGGAAGACGGGGACCTCGCCCGCCTGGAACCGGTCGACGAGCTCCTCACGACGCGGGACCGGCGTCCCTCCGTGCAACAGTTGCGAGCTGATCCCGCGGGCCTGCAGGTGCCGTTCGAGCAGGCGGGCCATCGTCACGTACTGGGTGAAGACGAGGACCGAACCGCCCTCCGCCAGGATCGTGTCGAGGAGTTCGTCGACGAGCTCCAACTTCCCGGAGCGGGCGGCGGCGCCACCACCGGTCTCCTTGGCGCCGCGGTCCGCCGGATCGTGTTCGCGCAGGTAGTGGGCCGGGTGGTTGCAGATCTGCTTGAGGGAGGTCAGCAGCTTGACCACCAGACCGCGCCGCTCCATCCCGTCCGCCTGCGAGATCGCGGCGAGGGTCTCGCGTACGACCGCCTCGTAGAGCGAGGTCTGCTCGGGGCTGAGGGCGACGGTGTGGTCGGTCTCGGTCTTGGGCGGCAGTTCGGGCGCGATGCCGGGGTCGGACTTCTTGCGACGCAGCAGGAACGGCCGGACGAGCGCCCCGAGCCGGGCGGCGGCCTGCGGGTCGTGGCCGCTTTCCACGGGGTCGGCGTAGCGGGAGCGGAAGGTGCCGAGGCGGCCGAGGATCCCGGGGGTGGTCCAGTCGAGGACGGCCCACAGCTCGGAGAGGTCGTTCTCGACGGGGGTGCCGGTCAGGGCCACGCGGGCCGGGGCCGGGATGGTGCGCAGGGCCTTGGCGGTGGAGGAACGCGGGTTCTTGACGTGCTGGGCCTCGTCGGCCACCACCATGCCCCAGCGGACGGCCGCGAGTTCGGGCGCGTCCAGGCGCATGGTGCCGTAGGTGGTGAGGACGAAACCCCTGTGGAGGCCGCTGAGGCTGGTGAGGTCGGTGAGGCTGCGGCCCGGGCCGTGGAAGCGGCGTACGGGAGTGCCGGGGGCGAACTTCTCGATCTCCCGCTGCCAGTTGCCCAGCAGCGAGGCCGGGCACACGACCAGGGTGGGTCCGGCCGTGGCGGGGTCGGGGCCGGGGCCGGGGCCGGTGCCTGTGCCTGTGCCTGCGCCTGTGGTCGGGTCCTCGGGCCGGTTGCGGTGCAGGTGGAGGGCGATCAGGGTGACGGTCTTGCCGAGGCCCATGTCGTCGGCGAGGCAGGCGCCGAGGCCGAGCGAGGTCATCCGGGCCAGCCAGCGCAGGCCGCGGAGCTGGTAGTCGCGCAAGGTGGCGCGCAGCTCCGGCGGCGCGCCGACGGCGTCGGTCTCCTCCTGGGGGTCGGCGGCCAGCCGCGCACGCAGTCCTTCGAGCGGACCGGTGGCCGCTACGTCGACCCGCTTCCCGTCGATCTCCGCCGACCCGGTGAGTACGGCGGCCAGCGCCTCCGAGGCCGCGATCTTACGGTCCTGGCGGGCGCGGGCCCGGCGGGCCTCGGCGGGATCCACCAGGACCCACCGGTCGCGCAGCCGCACCAGGGGGCGCTTCGCTTCGGCGAGGTGGTCGAGTTCGGCCCGGGTGAGATCGCCCTGGTCGCCCAGGGCGTGGCGCCAGCTGAAGGAGAGCAGGGCACCGGGGGAGAGCAGACCGGAGGAGCGGGTACTCGCGGTGGTGTCGTCGGGCGAGCCCAGGACGGCCCGGGCGCTCAGGTCGCGCAGGAGACCGCGCGGCCAGTGCACCTGGACCCCGTCGGCGGCCAGGGCGGCGGCGGCTTCGCCGAGCAGCTCCGTGACCTCCTCGTCGGCGAGTTCGACCGTGTCCGGGACGGCCGCGCCCAGCAGCGGGGCGAGCGGGGGCCACAGCCGGGAGGCGCGGCGCAGGGCGCGCAGCGCGTCCATCCGGGCTCCGGGCGGGAAGGCGGCCGCGGCGGCTCCGGATCCGCCCCAGACATCGGCGGCATCGGCGACGAGAGCGGCGTCGGCCAGGCTGTGCAGCTGCAGGACGGCGCGGAAGGTGGGGGCGGCTTCGGGCGCCTGTGCCGCGCCCGGGTCGAGGGCTCGGTCGAGCTCGATCCGCAGGGAGATCCGCACCCCGGCGTCGTGGCCGGCGGCCACCTCGGCGGCCCATTCGCGCAGCTCGGGGTGGAGCCGTGGCGGGCGCTCGGCGTAGGCGGGCCCACCGGCGGCCGCGGGGGCTGCGGGGGAGCGGGGGAGGGTGTCGGCGACGGCGTCGAGGAAGGCCCGCAGCAGCGGCTCCGGTGCGGGCAGCCGGGGCGGCCCGTCGGGGTTCAGCGGCACGCAGTGGGCGGCGGGCGGCATGGCGGCGGCCAGTTCCCGGATCTCGTCGAGGTCGGCTGCCCCCAGCGGCCCGATCCGCCAGGCGTCGTGGCCGGTGGGGCTCAGTCGGGGCAGGAGCTGCCCGCGCGCGGCGAAGCGCAGGGCGAGCAGCGCGGCGGCGCCCCAGAACGCCGTGGCGCCGGCCCCGGCTGCCGCGGTGTCGGTCTCCGCCGCGGTGTCGACTTCCGCCGCGGTGGACCGGGCGCGGGTGAGCAGGGGCAGGGCTTCGTCCATGGACAGGACGAGCGCGACCACGGTGGTCCGACGCAGGTCGGGGGTGATGACCGTGAGCTCCTCCCGGCTGCCGACGCGGGCGCGGGCACCGCGGTCACCGCGGTCACCGGCAGCGGTGGCGCCCGTCGCCGTAGCAGGGGCGTCGGCGCCGGGGGTCTTGCCGTCGGTCCGCCAGAGGGCGATCCGGCCGCCGCGGGCGGGGTCGGCCGGAAGGAACACGGCGCAGTGGTGGATGAGGCCGGAGATCTCGGAGAGCACGCATTCCTCAAACTTGACTACTGGGTACGGGGTGGCCGAGGGTACCCCACCGCAGGCGCCCGCCGAGGGGGGCACGGCCGTGACCCGGGTCACTTCGAAGACCGTTCGGGTGTCGGGGAACGCGCGGTCGTGACGGCGCGTTGAGGGGGTAGTAGTGGTCGACGGCAGAAGGAGGTGTCCGCAGATGTCCACGAACGGAAAGATCGCGGTTGCCGGAGTCGTGGCAGCCATCGTGCTGTTCTGGACCGTGGGGTTCTGGGCGGGGTTGCTGGTCCTGATCGGCGTGCCACTCGCCGCCTACCTCCTGCTGGACTCCTCCCAGCGGCGTCGTCTGCGGGGCATGTCCAGGAAGCAGATCGGCCGCTGACGGCCCCCCCCGCCAGCGCCCCGCGGGGCGGCCGGGCTCCGACATCGGCGCGGAGCCCGACAGGCATGACCGCGGGGCGGGGCGCCGTTGCGTACCCGCGCGCCATCGGTCACGCCCGAGCGGTGCGGCCCACCCGGGCGGCGGCAGGGTCAGGCGGCGCCGCACTCGACTGCCGGGCCGGGCGGCGCCGCACACGACGATGACCAGGTCAGGCGGCGCCGCTCACGGCGACCGGGGCGAGGTCGAGGTCCGCTTCGAGCAGCATCTGGGACGCGTGGTCCACGAGGTGCCGGAGCACCGGCAAGTAGGTCTCGTCGCCGCCCAGTTCGTCCAGGATGCGGTGCCCCTCGGCGCGGAACACGTCGATCTCCGCCCGGTACCGGTCGAGGGCGGTGGGCGTCAGCAGCAGCCCCGCCAGTTCCGTTCTGGCTTGATGTGAGCGCTCGGCGGCGGCGCACAGGTCCAGGATGTGCTGCCGGGAATCAGGTGAGGCGTCCTCGACGACGGAGGCGAGGAGGTACGTGACGGTGCCGTTGAGCAGGTCTTCATTGCGACCGGACAGGATGTCTTCCTGGTCGTTGAATATTTGCCAAAGAATGCCGAAGATGTAGCCGAATTCACGCCACAGCTCCACCCTCTCGGCCGTCGTTCCCGAGAATATGGCGGCCATTGCCGTGATCATTCCGAAGGGGGCGCCGGACTTGCCGCGGTAGGTCTCGACCACCGATTTCCGCGACGCGCCGCAGATGTCCCCGCGCATGTCGTCGATCTGTCCGTCGACGCCGATGATCCAGCCGTTCAGGATCTCGGTTATCAGTGCACCACGCGCCGACTCCGGGAGATCTTGCGACAGGAGGATCTGAATGGGGAGCGAGTTTCCCGTGATGACCGAGGCGAGCAGTGCTTCGTTCTCGGTGAGCTCGCCGGAGATGGAGGCGCCGTTGGCGTCCGCCAGGTCGTCGAGATAGCAGGCCGAGGTCCACCACAGGAGATGGACGGCGGACAGGGGTATGGCCGGTTTCGGATTACCGGTCTCTATGGCGTGCGTGAGGAGCGGCAGCACCGAGAGGGGATGTCTCAGTTTGCGGTGCTCCAAGAGCTTGGCGACCGAGTTCCTGGTCGTGCCCCCCAGCGGGCCGAGGCGCTCCAGCGCGGTGTCGATCTCCGCGTCGATGTCCTGCGAAACTTCCCGGTGCAGGTCCAGGTAGGACATGGAATTCAAGAATGGCCTCCGTCGTGGAATGGGCCGCAGGTGCGAAGGTGCACACCTTTGAGCCGCGTGACTGGCCGATTCGATCATTCCGGCGGAAGGGGATCCAGAGCGATTTTCGGCCTCTTCGGCCGAATCTTTTCGATGACGAGGGGTCGGTGCGGCCCGCGCCCGGGGTCGGGCGTCGACGAACCGATCGGTATGGGTCGTACATCACGGCCGCATTCGCCGGCACTGCCGCCGTCGACATCAAGACCGCGACCTCGACGTCGCCGCCCCGCTCCCGCCCGGGCTCATGACGGGCGGACCGCGATCCGGTCCAGTGCCGCCAGCAGGTCCGGCAGGTCCGGCAGGTCGGCATCCCCCTCGTGAGGGACCGTGAGCACCTCGCTCGGTTCCTCGTCCAGCAGGACGAAGGCCGCCTCGCCGGTACGCGCCACCAGAGACCAGCCGGGCCCGTCCACCCGCAGCGTCCGGGCCCCCTCGCCGGCGAAGGAGGACCGCACCCGGCCGGGCGGCGGCGGGGTCTTCGTGTACGCCAGGGCCTCCTCCAGCGCCCGTGCGAGCCCGGGATGCGCGGCGGCCGCCGCCCCGCCGTCCGTGGCCTCGCGCTCCCGCCAGTCCGCCCACTCCCGCGCGATCTGGTCCGCGCCCATCCGTCGCTGCACCGGACCCCACGCGTCCGCCGAGGGCGGCGCGAGCGGGACCCGCCCCGTACCGTCCGCTCCCTGCTCGGGATCGTGCGGCTCCGGGATCCCCGACGCGGCCACCGACAACTCCAGCGGCCAGCCCGCCAGCGAGACCACGATCGTCCGCTCGTCGGGGGACAGGTCGTACTCCATCCCGCAGTCCCAGGAGGCGATGGCCGTCGCGACGAGCGAGACGTCGTCCACGACGACCGTCCAGCGCGCGCCCTCCTCGTCCTGGCCGAGCACCAGCCCGTAGCCCTCCCCGCCCGGCGCCACGCCCAGCAGGGAGCAGGCCTCGGGGAAGTCGTCGCCCAGGATGCTGGGGAACTGCGCCGGAGTCAGCAGCACGGCGGTCAGCACGTACAGCGAGCCGCCACCCTCGTCGTCGGACACCTGGCCTCCTGGTAGCTCTCTCGTCGGCGCACCTTAACCAGCGGGTAACCCGCCCGTCGAGAGCTTCCGGGACACGATTTCCAAGGCTGCTACCTGCACGTAGAGTTGGGGACCCGCCACAGAAAGGGACACCAGGTGCAGCGTTACGATCGGCTGAGGGAGATCCTCCGTCTCGATCCCGACAAGGATTTCCTCGCCATCTACCGGCTCACCGCCACCTACGAGTTCCCCTGGGACTTCACCCGCGCCCTGGAACTCGCACTGTTTCGGACCTATGCCGTCCCGAGCATCGGTGGCCTGCTGGCCGATACGGCCGAGTTCACCGACCGCACCCAGAAGCGCTACGACGACACCGCGCTGCTCCTGGACGCGGTCGTCGAGCACGGCTTCGAGAGCGACACCGCACGCACCGCCATCCGCCGCGTCAACCAGATGCACCGCAGCTATGACATCTCGAACGAGGACATGCGGTACGTCCTGTGCACCTTCGTGGTGATTCCGGCGCGCTGGCTGGACGCCTACGGCTGGCGTCCGCTGACCCACCACGAGCGTCGGGCCTGCGCGAACTACTACGCCACCCTCGGCCGCCATCTGGGCATCACGGACATCCCGGGCTCGTACGAGGAGTTCGAAGCCACCCTCGCGGCCTACGAGGAGGCCCACTTCGGGTGGGACGAAGGCGCCCGCAAGGTCGCCGACTCCACCCTCGACCTCATGGCTTCCTGGTACCCGGCGCCGGTCGCCCCCGCCGTGCGGCGCGCGAGTCTCGCCCTCCTCGACGAGTCGCTCCTGGACGCCTTCCGGTACGAGGCCCCGCGCGCCCCGGTCCGGCGCCTCGTCCAGGGCGCCCTGTGGCTGCGCGGTCGCGCGGTACGGCTGCTGCCCCCGCGCCGGGCCCCGCACTACGCCCGCCAGAACCCGGAGATCAAGGGCTATCCGGACGGCTACGACGTGGGTGAGCTCGGCACGTTCCCCGTGCCCGGCTCGGGCGGCTGCCCGGTGCCGCATCCCCGCCGGCCCGCCGGAGCCGAGGCCCAGCCTCCGGCCTGATCCCGAGCACCTCCGCGGACCCCGGGCGAGGGGGCGACGTACAGGCGTATGTCACGGGCGACGCACGGCCAGCACCAGAAAACGGTCGTCGTCGTCCGCGTACGACGCCATGTCCCAGCCCGAACCGCTCAGCAGCGGGCCGAGGTTGTGCTCGGCCCGCATGTCCTGCGGGGTCAGCTCACGGCCATGGCGCGCGGCGAGGGCCGCTCGCCCGATCGGGTGGAAGAGCGCGAGCCCGCCACCGGGGCGGACCACGCGGGCGAGCTCGCGGAGGTTCGCCCCCGGGTCCGGCAGGTGGGCGATGAGCCCGGCGGCGAACACCGCGTCGAGCACCTCGTCGCGCAGGGGCAGCCGGGCCACGTCGGCGAGCAGCAGGGCGCCCTCGGCGTCCCGTCCGGCCCGCCGCGCGGCGGCCAGCATCTGCGGGGTGAGGTCCACTCCGAGTACGGTCCCGCCGGGTCCGACGGCGGCCCGCAGCGCGGTCATGGCCCGCCCGGTGCCGCAGCCCGCGTCGAGCACGCGGTCCCCGGGCCGTAGTCCGAACTCGGTCACGGCGGTGGTGAACGCGGGCCCGTCCCCGGGGAACTTGCGGTCCCAGTCGGCGGCGCGGGCCCCGAAGAACTCCTGCACGTGTGTCCGGTCTTCGCTCATGCGCCCATGATCCCCCACGGCGGCCCTCCCGCGTCTCAGCGGACCGTGTGCAAGCTGGCACGTGGTGTGATCGGAGATGAACGTAGCTCTGTCATATTCCAGCAGTTACAGCTGCTTTCGAAATGCGCCCCCTGTTCGCGCCCTCACCCGGACTAGCGTCCCGTGGCCATGGGACACCTGGGACATCTGGACCACGCCGCCTATGGGTGGCTGACACCCGTGCTGTCATACGTGATGGCATCGATCGGCGCCGCCCTCGGGCTGCGCTGCACCGTCCGCGCGCTCGCCACGACCGGGGCCTCCCGCCGCAATTGGCTCCTCACCGCGGCCTCCGCCATCGGCACCGGCATCTGGACCATGCACTTCGTCGCGATGCTCGGCTTCGAGGTCACGGGCACCGAGATCCACTACAACGTGCCGCTCACGATCCTCAGCCTGCTCGTCGCCGTGCTGGTCGTCGGCGCCGGAGTCTTCGCCGTCGGCTACGGCAAGGAACGCGGCCGGTCCCTCGTACTGGGCGGCCTCACCACCGGACTCGGCGTCGCCAGCATGCACTACCTGGGCATGGCGGCCCTGCGACTGCACGGAGACGTCTCCTACGACCCGCTCACCGTCGGACTCTCGGTCGCCATCGCCGTGATCGCGGCGACCGCCGCCCTGTGGGCCGCGCTCAACATCAAGTCACCGGTGGCGGTCGCCGTCGCCTCGCTCGTCATGGGCGCCGCCGTCAGCAGCATGCACTACACGGGGATGATGGCCGTCGCCGTCAGCGTCAGCCCCTCGGACACGGTCCTGCCCGGCGCCACGGCCATGCAGTTCATCTTCCCGCTCGCCGTCGGGCTGGGCTCCTACCTGTTCATCACCGCCGCCTTCGTCGCGCTCTCCCCGACGGTCGACGAGCGCGCCGCCTCCGCTTCGGCCCGACACGTGGGGGAGCGCACCGTGACCGCCCACTGATCGCCCACGGACCGCCCGTCGACCTCGTACCGGCGGCCCATCGGCCGCGCACGGACCGCCCGTCGACCGCGCCGACCCCGCGGCACCGCACCGCCGCGCACCGGCCGTCACCCCTTCGCCCCGCGGCCACCGCGTCACCACACCTGCCCCACCCGCTCTGCCGCCCCACCGCCGCCCCACCCGCCACGCCGCCCCACCGCACCCGTAGGCACCGCCCGGAACGAGGAGCCCATGCGAACACCCCGCAGAAGACCGGAAGCAGCGGCGCCGAGGTTGCCCGCGCCCCCGGCACGCGGCCGCCGGGCCCACGCCGGGCCGCCGGCCGAGGAACCGGCGGAGCTCCGGGCCCACCAGCCCCACCCGCCCGCCGCCCGCGCGAGCGGACCCCGGCCCCGGTTGCGGCTGCGCCCCGCCACCGTCCGCGCGAAGATCGTCTCGCTGCTGATGGTCCCGGTCGTCTCGCTCCTCGCCCTCTGGGCCTTCGCCACCGTCAACACCGCCCAGGACATGGCCCGGCTCAGCCGCGTCCAGCAGGTCGACACCGAGATACGCACGCCCGTCGCCGCCGCCGTCACCGAGCTCCAGGCCGAACGCCGCGCCGCCGTCCGGCTCCTCGCCGACCCCGCCGCCGACCGGAGCGCCCTGGACCAGCAGGCACGCCGGACCGACGCCGCCGTGCAGCGGCTGCGGCTCGGTGACCAGCACACCGTCGCGGACTCCGGTGACTACCGCTCCGACATCGTGGTCCGGCTGGAGGCGTTCGTCGCCGCCGCCGAAGGCCTGGGCTCCTCGCGCAAGGACATCGCCGACCGCCGCGCCACCCCCGAGGCGGCCTACACGATCTACACCCGCGTGGTCGACTCCGCCTTCGCCGTCGGCGGCGCCCTGACCGGCGGGGAGAAGGCCGAACTCGGCCCCGACGCGCGGGTCCTGCTCGAATTCTCCCGCGCCGCGGAACTGCTGTCCCGGGAGGACGCGCTGCTCGCCGCCCCCGGCCCGCGCACCGCCGAAACGCTTCGGCAGCTGACCGGCGCCGTCGAGTCCCGCCGGGCGCTCACCGACTCCGCCGCCCGCGACCTCCCCGCCGATCAGCAGGCCGTCTGGGAGTCCGCCGCGAAGAGCGCCGCCTACGCCGACCTCACCGGCGCCGAGGACCGGGTGTTGGCCGCCGGCACCTCCAAGGACAGCCGTGGCCTGCCCACCGGATGGGAAGCCGCCCACAACGCCATCGCCTCCTCGATGCGCGAGGCCGAGGCGGGGGTGCACGTCGCGGCCGCCGACCGGGCCGACCCCTTCACCGAAGGGGCGCTCACCCCGGCCGGGGCGGCCGTGCTGCTGGGCCTGGCGGCCGTCGCCGCCTCCCTCGTCATCTCGGTCCGGATCGGCCGGGCCCTGGTCGTCGAACTCGTATCGCTGCGCAACACCGCCCTGGAGATCGCCCACCGCAAACTCCCGCAGGCGATGGAACGGCTGCGCGCAGGCCAGGAGATCGACGTCGCCGCCGAGACCCCGCCCGGGCCGCCGGCCGAGGACGAGATCACCCAGGTCGGCGAGGCGCTCGGCACCGTCCACCGGGCCGCGCTCAGCGCCGCCGTCGAACGGGCGGAACTCGCCAGCGGCATCTCCGGCGTCTTCGTCAACCTCGCGCGCCGCAGCCAGGTCCTCGTACACAAGCAGCTCACCCTGCTCGACTCGATGGAGCGGCGCGCCGACGACCCGAACGAACTCGGTGACCTCTTCCGCCTCGACCACCTGACCACCCGGATGCGCCGGCACGCGGAGAGCCTGATCATCCTGTCGGGTGCCACCCCTGGCCGGGCCTGGCGGATGCCGGTCCCGCTCACGAACGTCGTGCGGGCCGCCGTCTCCGAGATCGAGGACTACCCACGGATCGAGGTCCGGCAGCTCGCGGAAGCCGCCGTGGTCGGGGGCGCCGTCGCCGACCTCACCCACCTGCTCGCCGAACTCATCGAGAACGCCGCCCAGTTCTCCCCGCCGCACACCAAGGTCAGGGTCAGCGGCGAGCCCGTCGGCACCGGCTACGTCCTGGAGGTCGAGGACCGGGGACTCGGCATGGGCCCCGAAACCCTCGGCGATGCCAACCGCCGCATCGAACAGTCCGAGTCGCTCGACCTCTTCGACAGCGACCGGCTCGGGCTCTTCGTGGTCAGCCGGCTCTCGGCGCGCCACGGGGTGAAGGTGCACCTGCGCACGTCCCCCTACGGCGGCACCACCGCGGTGGTGCTCCTGCCCAACTCCATGCTCCAGAGCGCGATCACGGCCGGAGTCCCCGCCGGAGCCCCTGCCACCGCTTCCGCCCACGGCTCGGGTTCGGGCTCCGCCGCGGCCCCGGATCCCGACGCGGCGGCGCGACCGGAGCCGTCGGCTCCCGCTCCGGCCCGTGCCTCGTCCCCCTCCCCGTCCTCGTCCCCCTCCCCATCCTCGGCCTCGTCCCCGTCCTCCGCCCCGGGACCGAAGGCGGTCGCGCGGGCCGAACAGCCGCCCGCCATGGCCGTCGTACGGGAGGCGGCGCAGCCCGCGGCGCAGCCCCCGGCCCAGGCCCCGAACCCCGCAGGCGAGGAGCCCCGTCCCGCCCCGGTGGCATCGCTGCGGCCACGCGTCCCCGGTGGCGCGGGCGCCCGTATCCAGGCGGCCGCGGCGCCCCCGGCCTCGGTGACGGAACTGCCGCGCCGGGTGCGCCAGGCCAGCCTGGTTCCGCAGCTCCGGGAGGCCCCCGCTCCCAAGGACCCGGCCGCGTCCCGTCCGCCCGAGGAGCCGCCCGGCCGCAGCCCGGAGCAGGCCCGGGACCGGATGGCGGCCTACCGGGCCGGCTGGGTCCGCGGCGCCCAGGAGAACTCCCCCCACGCAGGCAGCGAAGGAGAAGTGTGATGATCGAACACCAAAGGATCGACCTCGACGGGGGCCGCAGGTCCGGCGAACTGGACTGGCTGCTCGACGACCTGGTGCTCCGGGTCCGAGAGGTCCGGCACGCCGTGGTCCTCTCCAACGACGGCCTGGCGGTCGGCGCCTCCAGCGCGCTCAGCAGGGAGGACGCCGAGCACCTGGCCGCGGTGGCCTCGGGCTTCCACAGCCTCGCCAAGGGCGCGGGCCGGCACTTCCACGCCGGGGGCGTGCGCCAGACGATGGTCGAGATGGACGAGGGCTTCCTCTTCGTCGCGGCCGCCGGCGACGGTTCCTGCCTGGCCGTGCTCAGCGCCGCCAGTGCCGACATCGGCCTGATCGCCTACGAGATGGCCCGACTGGTGAAGCGGGTCGGCGAGCACCTCTACACCCCGCCCCGGTTCGCGGCGCGCCCGCCGGCCGCCGGCTGAGGGCGGCGGTCCGGCACATGAACGGCCAGTGGTACGACGCCGACGCGGGCCCGCTCGTCCGTCCGTATGCCATGACCGGCGGGCGTACGAAGCCGGGACCCCACGGGGTCCGCTTCGACCTGATCGCGCTGGTCGTGGTCGATCCGGAGGGGACGGACGAGGCGGCCGAGTCCCTGCTGGGCCCCGAGCACCGGGCACTGCTCGGCCTCTGCCGGTCCGAGACCCAGTCGGTGGCCGAACTCGCCGCCGACGCCGACCTGCCGGTGGGGGTGGTGCGGGTGCTGCTCGGGGACCTGCTGGAGGGCGGGTACGTCAAGGTCAGTCGGCCGGTACCGCCCGCGCAACTGCCGGACGAGCGGATTCTGCGTGAAGTCATCGAGGGATTGCGAGCGCTTTGATGGGACAGCATGACGACCGATCTGCCGGACAGGCCCCGGACGTGGATCCCGGTCCGGGGGAGGACCCCGAACTGGCCGCACTCGCGCTGAAGATCCTGGTGGCGGGCGGCTTCGGGGTGGGCAAGACCACGCTGGTGGGCGCGGTCAGCGAGATCCGGCCGCTGCGGACGGAGGAAGCGCTGAGCGAGGCGGGCGAACTGGTCGACGACACGGGCGGTGTGGCCCAGAAGACGACCACGACCGTGGCCATGGACTTCGGGCGGATCACCATCCGGTCCGGGCTGTCCCTGTACCTGTTCGGTACGCCGGGGCAGGACCGGTTCTGGTTCCTGTGGGACGAGCTGTCGCAGGGCGCGCTGGGCGCGGTGGTACTCGCCGACACGCGGCGGCTGGAGGACTGCTTCCCGGCGGTGGACTACTTCGAGCACCGGCGCATCCCGTTCGTGGTGGCCGTCAACTGCTTCACGGACGCCCGGCGGTTCGGGGCGCACGACGTGTCGCGGGCGCTGGACCTGGAGCAGGGGACACCGGTGGTGCTGTGTGACGCGCGGGACCGGGACTCGGGGAAGGAAGTACTGATCCGGCTGGTCGAGTACGCCGGGCGGGTGCACACCGCCCGGCTGCTGGACTCGGTGGAGCCGCAGGCCGATTCCGTGTGAACCGGCCCGGTCGGCGGGGGTGGGTGTCAGTCGGCGATGTCGGCGAGGGCGATCACCTTGTCGATCGGCACCCTGACGAGGAGTTCGGTCGGGACGGCGTTGCGGCGGCCGAAGGCCTCTCCCTGCTCCTCGCCCATGTACCGGGCGCCGATCCGGGTGGCCCAGGTGAGCAGTTCGTCCGCGTCGTCGGCGTAGCCGCTGATCTCGGCGCGGCCCTCCAGGATCACGAAGGAGAAGGGCGGCCGGTCGTCGTCCACGCAGAGCGCGACCCGGCCGTCGCGGGTGAGGTTGCGTCCCTTGACGGTGGCCTTTCCGGTGTTGAAAACGAAGGAATCGCCGTCGAGCACGAACCAGATGGGAGCGATGTGCGGACTTCCGTCCTCGCGCACGGTGGAGAGCTTTCCGGTGCGGGTGGAGTGCGAGACGAATGCCCGCCATTCCTCTTGAGTCATCTTCTTCGCCATGGGGACATCCTCCTTGCCCGAAAGGCACTGGTGGGGAAGGCTTGCGGCACGAGTACGCGGGGTGGGGCGCGGCCAAGTGGCCGACGTCAACGGGGAGGGGCTGGGAATGGCACTGGACAAGCAACTGGACTGGCTGCTGGACGACCTGACGCGCAGGGTCCAGCAGGTGCGGCACGCGGTGGTGCTGTCCAACGACGGCCTGGTCACGGGGGCGAGCGCGGGGCTGGCGCGGGAGGACGCGGAACACCTGGCGGCCGTCGCGGCCGGCCTGCAGAGCCTTGCCAAGGGGTCCGGCCGCCACTTCCGGGCCGGCGAGGTGCGGCAGACGATGATCGAGTACGACGAGGGGGCGCTCTTCGTCATGGCGGCGGGTGCGGGCAGCAGCCTGTGCGTGCTCAGCGCCGCCGAGTCGGACATCGGCCAGGTCGCGTACGAGATGACCCTGCTGGTCAACCGGGTGGGCGAGCACCTGGGCGTCGCGGAGCGGCGCATCACCGGCGGCTGAGCCGAGTCGAGCTGATCCGAGTCGAGCTGAACTGAGCCGAGCTGAACTGAGCCGAGTGCGGCGCCGCTCGGGGAGTTGTCCACAGGCCTCGCGGGGTGTCATTGCGTTGAGTTACGGTCTTCACACAGAGTAATCACTGCTCGTGGGGGAGGACCGTAATGACGCAGATGGGGACCGCACTTCGGGACGATGTGGCCGACGGCGCCGGGGACGTGCTGCTGGCTGGCGCGCAGGCCGCCGATGAACTGGGGCTGAGCCGCGGCGAGTTCGCCAGGGCCGTCCAGCTGGGGATCGTACGGGCCGGGCCGCGCACGCTCGGCGCCGCGCGTTACGCACGGGCCGAGCTGGACCGGGTCAGGTCGGCGGCCGGTCCGCCGGGCGCGCTGCGCGAGCAGGTCGAGACGGTGGCCGGCGCGGAGGCCGCGGCCGAGGTGGTGGGGGTCGGCCCGAGCCGGTTCACGCGGCTCGCGCGCTGCGGGCACGTGATCCCGGTCGGCTACCGGATCAACCGGTACCGGGCCGTGGTGTGGCTCTATCTGACCGCGGAGCTACGGAGCTTCGCCGCGCGGGAGCCGGCGATACTGCGCGGGATCGCGCCCCCGGAGGACCGGGAGCTGATGGCGGCCAAGACGGATCTGCGCCCGCGCACCTGGCGCGGGCGGCACATCGGGCTGCTGCTGAGACGAACCGCCGACCCGTGGGAGCGCGCCGCCGTGCTGGCTTCCGTGCTCCCCGAGGGCGAGCTGCGGGAGGCCGTGCCCGACCCGGCGGAGCGGATCGTCCTGGCCGCCCTCGGCCCGCCCCTGCCGTACGGGCACCCACAGGTTCCGGCGGCAGCCGCGGTGGCGACGGGACTGCTGAAGGCCGGACCGCCGGACGAGATCCACCGGTACCGCACCAGCCTGGACTTCGCCCTGGCGGGGGCGCGGGGTCAGTCGAAGTCGACGGGGGAGAGGGGGCCGACGTAGACCCAGGCCCCGGCCTCGCGGGAGAAGCTGCTGTGCTCGTGCAGCGAGCCGGTGTGCCGGCCCTCGCGGTAGTGGGCGCGGAACTCCACCGAGCCCTGCGTCTCGAACATCCCGCCGCGCTCGGTGGCGAGGATCTCCAGCCGCTCCCAGCGCTGTTCGGGATCCAGGTCGAGGCGGCCCGGACGGGTGGTGGGGTGCCAGGAGCGCAACAGATAGGCGGTGTCGCCCACGGCGAAGGCGCTGAACCGGGAGCGCATCAGCCGCTCGGCGGTGGGCGCCGAGCGCGCACCGGAGTGGAAGGGGCCGCAGCACTCCTGGTAGGTGGCGGGCAACCCGCAGGGGCAGGGGACGGCAGGGGTGGGCATGGGTGTGCTCAGTTCTCCGGGGCGGGCGACGGCTTGGCGGGGTACGGACGGAAGAGGCCCTCCTGGACCACGGACACCAGCAGCCTGCCCTCCACGTCGTAGATGCGGCCCCGGGCCAGGCCACGGCCGCCGTGCGCGATGGGCGACTCCTGGTCGTACAGGAACCACTCGTCCGCACGGAAGGGCCGATGGAACCACATGGCGTGGTCCAGCGAGGCCATGTCGAAACCGCGCATGCCCCACAGGGGTTCCACCGGGATGCGCACGGCGTCGAGGAGGGTCATGTCGCTCGCGTAGGTGAGGGCGCAGGTGTGGATGAGGGGGTCGTCGCCCAGCGGGCCGACCGCGCGCATCCACACCGCGCTGCGGGGATCGGATCCCTTGAGCTCCTCGTGAGTCCAGCGGAGCCGGTTGACGTACCGGATGTCGAAGGGCTGGCGGCGGGCCATCCGCTCCAGCGCCTCCGGCAGCGCCCCGAGGTGCTCGCGGATCTCGTCCGCGAGCTTGGGGAGCGTGTCCGGATGAGGAACGTGGTGAGGAGGCAGTTGGTGCTCGATGCCACCCTCCTCCGGTTGATGGAAGGAGGCGGTGAGATTGAAGATCGTCTTGCCCTGCTGGACCGCGGTGACCCGGCGCGTGGTGAAGGACCGCCCGTCGCGCACCCGCTCCACCTGGTACACGATCGGCACCCCGGGGATGCCGGGGCGCAGGAAGTACGCGTGCAGCGAGTGGACCGGGCGGTCGCTCTCGACGGTGCGCCCCGCGGCCACCAACGCCTGGCCGGCCACCTGCCCGCCGAAGACGCGCTGGAGGGACTCCTGCGGGCTGGCGCCGCGGAAGATGTTGACCTCGATCTGCTCCAGATCGAGCAGATCGACCAGTCTCTCGGCGGGGTTCGTCATCAGAGGATCTCCACGGTCGGGTCCGGCGGGTCCGGTGGTGCGGGCGGGTTCGGCGGAGTGCGGCGGACGGTCAGAGCGCTCCGAGCTCGCCGACCGAGGTGACCCGGATGACGGCCCGGCCCTCCTCGTCGGAGGCGGCCAGGTCGACCTCGGCGCTGATGCCCCAGCCATGGTCCCCGTTCGGGTCCGCGAAGGTCTGGCGGACGCGCCACAGACCGTGCGCCGGGTCCTCCTCGATCTGCAGCAGCTTCGGGCCGCGTGCGTCGGGGCCGGTGCCCAGGTCGTCGTACTCGTCCCAGTACCCGTCCAGGGCCTCGCCCCAGGCATCCGCGTCCCAACCGGACTCGGAGTCCAGCTCGCCCAGCACGTTGACGTGGTCGAGGGCGGCCAGCTCCACCCGACGGAACATGGCGTTGCGGACCAGGACGCGGAAGGCGCGCGAGTTCGCGGTGACCGGCTTGACCTGGTCGGCCTTCTCCTGGGCCTGCTCCGCCGTCTCCACCTCCGGGTTCGCCAGCTGCTCCCACTCGTCCAGCAGGCTGGAGTCGACCTGGCGGACCAGCTCGCCGAGCCAGGCGATCAGGTCCTGGAGGTCCTCGGACTTCAGGTCGTCGGGGATGGTGTGGTCCAGCGCCTTGAACGCGCTCGCCAGGTAGCGCAGCACGATGCCCTCGGTGCGGGCCAGCTCGTAGAAGGAGGTGAACTCGGTGAAGGTCATCGCGCGTTCGTACATGTCGCGGATGATCGACTTCGGCGAGACCGGGTGGTCGCGCACCCACGGGTGGCTCTTCGCGTACACGTCGTAGGCGTGCGAGAGCAGCTCTTCGAGCGGCTTGGGATAGGTGACGTCCTGGAGGCGCTCCATCCGCTCCTCGTACTCGATCCCGTCGGCCTTCATCTGGCCGACCTGGATGCCGCGCTCCTTGTTCTGCTGGGCGGCGAGGATCTGCCGCGGGTCGTCCAGCGTGGACTCCACGACGGAGACCATGTCCAGCGCGTAGGAGGGGGACTCGGGGTCCAGCAGGTCGAAGGAGGCCAGGGCGAAGGTGGACAGCGGCTGGTTGAGCGCGAAGTCCTGCTGGAGGTCGACGGTGAGCCGGATGGTGCGGCCCTCCGCGTCCGGGGTGTCGAGCTTCTCGACCACACCGCCGTCCAGCAGCGAGCGGTAGATCGCGATGGCCCGGCGGATGTGCCGCAGCTGGGCCTTGCGGGGCTCGTGGTTGTCCTCCAGCAGGTGGCGCATCGCCTGGAAGGCGTCGCCCGGCCGGGCGATCACCGACAACAGCATGATGTTGGTGACCTTGAAGCGCGAGGTGAGCGCCTCCGGGTCGGCGCCGATGAGCTTCTCGAAGGTGGTGTCCGACCAGGCGACGAAGCCCTCGGGAGCCTTCTTGCGCACCACCTTGCGGCGCTTCTTCGGGTCGTCGCCCGCCTTCGCGAGCGCCTTCTCGTTCTCGATGACGTGCTCGGGGGCCTGGGCCACCACATAGCCCGCGGTGTCGAAGCCGGCCCGGCCGGCGCGCCCCGCGATCTGGTGGAACTCACGGGCGCGCAGGGTGCGGACCCGATTGCCGTCGTACTTGGTCAGGGCGGTGAACAGCACCGTGCGGATCGGGACGTTGACGCCGACCCCGAGGGTGTCCGTACCGCAGATGACCTTCAGCAGACCGGCCTGGGCGAGCTTCTCGACGAGGCGGCGGTACTTGGGCAGCATGCCCGCGTGGTGCACACCGATGCCGTGCCGGACGTAGCGGGAGAGGTTCTGGCCGAACTTGGTGGTGAAGCGGAAGTTGCCGATGAGATCGGCGATCTTGTCCTTCTCCTCGCGCGTGCACATGTTGATGCTCATGAGCGACTGCGCCCGCTCGACCGCCTGGGCCTGGGTGAAGTGCACGATGTAGACCGGGGCCTGCCGGGTCTCCAGCAGCTCGGTGATCGTGTCGGTGATCGGGGTGGTGACGTATTCGTACGAGAGCGGGACGGGCCGGGTCGCGGAGCGGACCACCGAGGTGGGCCGACCGGTGCGCCGGGTCAGGTCCTCCTCGAACCGCTTCATGTCGCCGAGGGTCGCCGACATCAGGATGAACTGCGCCTGCGGCAGCTCCAGCAGCGGGATCTGCCAGGCCCAGCCGCGGTCCGGCTCGGCATAGAAGTGGAACTCGTCCATCACGACCTGGCCGATATCGGCGTGCTTGCCGTCGCGCAGGGCGATGGAGGCCAGCACCTCGGCGGTGCAGCAGATCACCGGAGCGTCCGCGTTCACGGAGGCGTCGCCGGTCAGCATGCCGACGTTCTCGGTGCCGAAGAGCTTGCACAGGTCGAAGAACTTCTCCGACACCAGCGCCTTGATCGGGGCGGTGTAGAAGGTCACCTTGTCCTGGGCCAGGGCGGTGAAGTGCGCACCGGCCGCCACCAGGCTCTTGCCGGAGCCGGTCGGGGTGGACAGGACGACGTTCGCCCCGGAGACGACCTCGATCAGCGCCTCCTCCTGAGCCGGGTACAGGGTGATGCCCTGGTCCTCCGCCCACGAGGAGAAAGCCTCGAAGAGGGCGTCGGGGTCGGCGTTCGGCGGGAGCTGATCAATGAGGGTCACACCCCCCATCTTGCCTGGCTTCCCCCCGGATCAGGGAACCGGCGGACGGAACGAAGATCACCGACGGTACGCTGTGCCGTCGATGCGGCCCGAACGAAACAGTCGACCGGGCCCGACCACACACCAGCGGGGCGGGAAACGACCATGATGGGTCCGGCGCACTCACTGTCCGGTGCAGCGGCCTGGCTGGGGGTGGGCGCGGCCACCGCGGCCGCCGGCCACCCCATGCCCTGGCCGGTCCTCGTCGTCGGCGCGCTGATCTGCGCCGGGGCGGCCCTCGCCCCCGACCTCGACCACAAGTCGGCGACGATCTCGCGCGCCTTCGGACCGCTCTCCAAGGGCGTGTGCGAGGTGGTCGACAAGATCTCCTACGCCGTCTACAAGGGCACCCGCTCCAAGAAGGACGCCCGCCGCACCGGCGGCCACCGCACCCTGACGCACACCTGGCTCTGGGCCGTGCTGATCGGCGGCGGGGCCTCCCTGCTCGCCGTCACCGCAGACCGCTGGGGTGTGCTCGCCCTGCTCTTCGTGCACCTGGTGCTGGCGGTCGAGGGCCTTCTGTGGCGGGCCGCCCGGATGTCCAGCGACGTCCTGGTCTGGCTGCTCGGCGCGACCAGCGCCTGGATCCTGGCCGGAGTGCTCGACCAGCCCGGCAACGGTGCGAACTGGCTGTTCACCGGTACGGGCCAGGAATACCTCTGGCTCGGCCTGCCGATCGTGCTCGGGGCCCTGGTCCACGACATCGGCGACGCGCTCACCGTCTCCGGCTGCCCGGTCCTGTGGCCGCTGCCGATCGCCGGCAAGCGCTGGTACCCGATCGGCCCGCCGAAGGCGATGCGCTTCCGGGCCGGCAGCTGGGTGGAGCTGAAGGTCCTCATGCCGGTCTTCATCCTGCTGGGTGGCTTCGGCGGAGCCTCGGCCCTCGGCTTCATCTGACCCACGTACCGGCCACTGGCGGGGGCGGGATCAGGTCCCGCCCCTGCCCGGTACCCGGCGTCCTGGCCCGGCTCAGCCGTGCCAGGAGCGCCACAGGGCCGCGTACGCCCCGTCGGCCGCGACCAACTCGTCGTGCGAGCCGAGTTCGCTGATCCGGCCACCCTCGACCACCGCGATCACATCCGCGTCGTGAGCGGTGTGCAGCCGGTGGGCGATGGCGATGACCGTCCGGCCGTCCAGCACCCGGGCCAGCGAGCGCTCCAAGTGCCGTGCCGCGCGCGGGTCCAGCAGCGAGGTGGCCTCGTCCAGCACCAGCGTGTGCGGATCGGCCAGTACCAGCCGGGCCAGTGCGATCTGCTGCGCCTGCGCCGGGGTCAGCGTCGTGCCGCCGGAACCGACCTCGGTGTCCAGACCGGCCTCCATGGCCCGGGCCCAGCCGTCGGCGTCCACCGCGGCCAGCGACGCCCACAGCTCGGTGTCCCCGGCGTCCGTCCGCGCGAGGCGGAGGTTGTCCCGCAGGGTGCCCACGAACACGTGGTGCTCCTGGTTGACCAGCGCCACGTGCTCGCGCACCCGCTCCGCGGGCATCCGTGACAGCCGCGCCCCGCCGAGGGTGACCTCGCCGGTCCGGGGCGCGTAGATGCCCGCGAGCAGCCGCCCCAGGGTGGACTTGCCCGCGCCCGAGGGGCCGACCAGCGCCATCCGGGTGCCCGGCGGCACGGACATCGACACCTGGTGCAGGACGTCCACGCCCTCCCGATAGCCGAAGTGGACCTCCTGGGCCCGCACGTCCCGGCCCTCGGGCGCCACCTTCGCGTCCCCGGCGTCCGGTTCGATCTCCCGCACGCCCACCAGGCGGCCGAGCGAGACCTGGGCGACCTGCAATTCGTCGTACCAGCGCAGGATCAGACCGATCGGATCGACCAGCATCTGCGCGAGGAGCGCGCCCGTGGTCAGCTGCCCGACCGACATCCAGCCCCGCAACACGCAGAACCCGCCGATCATCAGCACCGAGCCGAGGATCGTCACGAAGGTGACATTGATGACCGGGAAGAGGACCGTCCGCAGGAACAGCGTGTACCGCTCCCACGCCACCCACTGCGAGATCCGCCGTTCCGACAGCGCGATCCGCTCCGGCCCGAGGCGGTGCGCCTCGACCGTCCGGCCCGCGTCCACCGTCTCGGTGAGCACGGCCGAGACCGCCGCGTAGCCGGCCGCCTCCGAGCGGTACGCCGACGGCGCCCGCCGGAAGTACCAGCGGCAGCCGATCACCAGCACCGGCAGCGCCACCAGCGCGGCGAGCGCCAGCGGCGGCGCGGTCACCGTGAGCGCCCCGAACAGCAGCCCCGCCCACACGACGCCGATCGTCAGTTGCGGCACGGCCTCGCGCATGGCGTTCGCCAGCCGGTCGATGTCGGTGGTGATCCGCGACAGCAGGTCACCGGTACCGGCGCGCTCCAGCACGCCCGGCGGCAGACCCACCGACCGCACCAGGAAGTCCTCGCGCAGATCGGCCAGCATCTCCTCGCCGAGCATCGCCCCGCGCAGCCGGACCAGCCGGACGAAGTACGTCTGGACCGCCAACGCCAGCGCGAACAGCAGGGCCACACGCCCCAGATGCAGCTCGCGCGCCCCTGCCGAGAGGTCGTCCACGACCTGGCCCAGCAGGTACGGACCGGCCATGGAGGCGATCACCGCGGCCGCGTTGACGCTCACCAGCACCACGAAGGCCCGCCGGTGGCGCCGGAACAGGCCGCGCACATAGCCCCGTACGGTCGCCGACGTGCCCACGGGCAGGGTCGCGGCCGACTCGGGGGCGGCCGGGTCGTACTCCGGCGGCGCCACGCCGATCATGCGGATTCCTCGATCTCTGTGAGTGCTTCTTCCAGCTCTGTCAGTTCCGGCCCGCCGAGCCGCTGCTCCTCGTCGGTCTCACGGGTGACGACCGCCCGGTAGCGCGGCTCGCGCTGCAGCAGATCGCGGTGGGTACCGACGGCCGCCACCGTGCCCTCGTCGATGAGCACGACCCGGTCCGCGCGGTCCAGCAGCAGCGGCGAGGACGCCAGTACCACCGTGGTCCGGCCGGCGCGCAGGGCCGCGACGCCGTCCGCGATCCGGGCCTCGGTGTGCGAGTCGACCGCGGAGGTCGGCTCGTCGAGCACCAGTACCTCCGGGTCGGTGACCAGGGACCGTGCCAGCGCGAGACGCTGACGCTGGCCGCCCGACAGGGACCGGCCGCGCTCGGTGATCCGGGCGTCCATCGGGTCCTCCACCCCGTCCGGCGCCGACTGCAGCAGCGCGTCCAGGACGTCCGCGCACTGGGCCGCGCCCAGCGCCGCGGCGGACTCGACCGCTCCGGAGGCCGGTACGTCGAACAGCTCCCGCAGGGTCCCGGACAGCAGTACCGGATCCTTGTCCTGTACGAGGACCAGGGTGCGCGCGGTGTCCAGATCGAGCTCGTCCAGCGCGACCCCGCCGAGGAGCACGGACGGCGCACCGGCCGTGTCGGCCGTCGCCTCCGCCTCCGAGGCCTCGTCCATCGGGTGGCCGCCCAGGCGTTCGGCGAGCCGCCCCGCCAGGTCCGGGTCCCCGCACACGACGGCGGTGAACCGCCCCGCGGGGGCCAGCAGCCCGGTCCGCGGGTCGTACAAGTCCCCGCCCGGGGCCGGTGCCCGCACCGGCTCGGTGCGCGCGGCGCGCTCGGCCGCGGCGACGGCGTCCGTCCGGTTCAGCGACAGCACGCGGGCGGCGCGCTTGGCGGAGGGTCGGGAGAAGGAGTACGCCATGGCGATCTCCTGGAAGTGCCGCAGAGGGTAGAGCAGGGTCGCCACCGCGCTGAACGCGGCGACGAGTTCGCCCACCGCGATGCGCCCGTCCGAGACGAGCGTGGCGCCGTACCAGACCACCGTGATCATCAGGGCGCCCGGGAGCACCACCTGGATCGCGGAGATCAGCGCCCACATCCGCGCGCTGCGCACGGCGGCCTTGCGGACCTCCTGCGAGGCCTCGCGGTAGCGGCCGAGGAAGAGTTCCTCACCCCCGATGCCGCGCAGTACGCGCAGGCCCGCGACGGTGTCGGAGGCCAGCTCCGTGGCCTTGCCCGCCTTCTCCCGCTGGACGTCGGCGCGTCGGGTGGCGCGCGGCAGCAGGGGCAGCGTGGCCAGGGCGATCAGCGGAACGCCGATGGCCACGACCACACCGAGCTCGGGGGCGAAGAACAGCAGGCCCACGCAGACCAGGACGACGGAGAAGAGCGCCGCGAGGAAACGCGAGACCGCCTCGACGAACCATCCGATCTTCTCCACGTCGCCCGTGGACACGGCGACCACCTCACCCGCGGCGACCCGTCGGGTGAGGGCGGAGCCCAACTCGGCCGTCTTGCGCGCGAGGAGCTGCTGCACCCGGGCCGCGGCGGTGATCCAGTTGGTGACGGCGGTGCGGTGGAGCATCGAGTCGCCGACCGAGATGGCGACGCCGATGGCCAGGAGCAGCGCGCCGACGAGCAGCAGCCGGTTCGGCTCGTGGTCGACCACCGCGTCGACGCCGAGGCCCACCGCGTACGGCAGGGCGGCGACGCCGGTGAAGTGCAGCATTCCCCAACACAGGCTCTTGAGTTGGCCGCCGAGTTGACCGCGCCCCAGCCACAGCAGGAACCGGGGGCCGGAACGAGCGTCGGGTACCCCTGGATCCGGATACGGAAGATCGCTGATCTGCATGACGCCCCATGACTGGTCGAGTGGTCCAAACCGTGCAAGGTTCGCCTTCCGGACCGGTGCCGGGCAATCGATTTTCCGCGGGACGCCCGCCGCGGCCAGCAGGTTTACGGCGTCGGGTGGCGACGAGGCGCCTGGTCAAGGGGGTCGCGCGCCCCGGCGCTCAGGGGCGGGTGGCGCGCTCCAGTTCGAGCAGGGCGGAACGGTAACTCCGCCCCGTCGCCCGGTCCATGCCCACCTCGCACATCCGGTTCGCCGACAGATGCGCGTCGAAGGCCCGCGCGGTCACCTCCGCCGCCTCGCGCGCCGTCGCCGAGGCCGTCAGCTCCGGATGCAGCATGCCGCGGTCGCCCGCGAAGGCGCAGCAGCCCGCGTCGTCGGGGACCACCACCTCCTCGGCACACGCCTCGGCGACCGCCCGCAGCCGGTCCTCGTCGCCCAGGTGCCGCATCGAACAGGTGGGGTGGAGCACGGCGGATCCCACCGTGCGACGGATCTCCAGCCGCGGCAGCAGCTCATCGGCGGCCCACACGATCGAGTCGAGGACCCGCAGCTCCGCGTGCAGGGCCCGGTTCTCCGGCGTCAGGTACGGGACCACCTCGCGCGCGATGCCCAGGGTGCAGGAGGAGGCGTCGACGACCAGCGGCAGCAGCCCGCCGGCCGTCCAGCCCCAGGCCGCCTCGACGATCCGGTTGGCCATCACCCGGGTGCCGGCCTCGTAGCCCTTGGAGTGCCAGATCGTCGCGCAGCAGGTGCCACCGACGTCGCCGGGGATCCAGACGGGCCGGCCGGCCCGCTCCGACACGGCGACCACGGCCTGGGGCAGCGAGGGGCCGGGCCGGCCCTCCGGGCCGCCGAAGATCCGGTTGACGCAGGCCGGGTAGTACACGGCCGCGGCGCCCACCCGCCGGGTCGTGGGCAGTCGCCGCGCCGCTGCGCCGGGTAGCTCCGCGAGCCACCGCGGGACCAGGTCCGGGCGTACGGCCTTGCGCGCGGCCCCGGTGACCGCGGCCAGCAGGGGGTCCCCGACCCGGGAGGGGATCCGGTCGGCGGCCGCCACCGCCAGCCGGGCGGCGGACTCGGCGGCCCCGAACCGCCGGGCGGCCAGCGCGGCGCCCGCCTCCTCGCGCGGGCTGTGCCGGAGGCGGCGGAAGTCCTTCATCAGCGCCCCGGTGTCGATGCCGACCGGGCAGGCGAGCTTGCAGGTGGAGTCGCTCGCGCAGGTGTCCACCGCGTCGTAGCCGTAGGCGGCGAGCAGCCCGTCCAGCACGGGGGAGCCGGGCTGCTGGCGCATCATCTCGCGGCGCAGCACGATCCGCTGGCGCGGAGTGGTCGTCAGGTCCTGGCTGGGGCAGACCGGTTCGCAGAAGCCGCACTCGATGCACGGGTCGGCCACCGCCTCCACCTGCGGGATGGTCTTCAGCCCGCGCAGATGGGCTCGGGGGTCGCGGTCGAGAAGGACACGCGGCGCGAGCACCCCGTCCGGGTCGACGAGCCGTTTGGTGCGCCACATCAGGGCCGCGGCCGCGGGGCCCCATTCCAGCTCCAGGAAGGGGGCCATGTTGCGGCCCGTGGAGTGCTCCGCCTTCAGGGAGCCGTCGAACCGCTCCACGGTGATCCGGCAGAAGGCCTCCATGAAGGCGCCGTACCGCTCGACGTCGGCGGGGTCGGAGGCGTCGAAGGCGAGCATGAAGTGCAGGTTGCCGTGGGCCGCGTGACCGGCGACGGCCGCGTCGAAGCCGTGCTCCGCCTGGAGCGCGAGGAGCGCCTCGCAGGCTTCGGCCAGGCGGGCAGGCGGCACCGCGAAGTCCTCGGTGATCAAGGTGGTGCCCCGGGCGCGGGCGCCCCCGACGGCGGCGACGAAGGCCTTGCGGGCCTGCCAATAACCGCCGACCGTCCTCGGGTCGCCGGTGAAGGTGTTGGTGATCGAGGCCACCGGAGCGACCAGGTCGAGCCCGTCCAGGACCCGGGCCGCCCGGTCCGCGCAGGCGTCCCGGCCGGCCCGGTCCGCGGCCCGGAACTCCACGAGCAGGGCCGTGGTCGCGCGGGGCAGGTCCGCCCAGTCGGCGGGCACCCCGGCGACGCTGACGGAGGCGCGCAGGGTGTTGCCGTCCATCAGCTCGACGGCGACGGCGCCCGCTTCGGTGAAGAGGGGCACGGCCGCGGCCGCCGCGGGCAGCGAGGGGAAGAACAGCAGGGCCGAGCAGACCTCGCGGTCCAGCGGGAGCGTGTCGAAGACGACCTCGGAGATGAAGCCGAGGGTGCCCTCCGAGCCGACCATGAGCCCGCGCAGGATCTCGACGGGGGTGGTGCCGTCCAGGTAGGCGTCGAGGCGGTAGCCGGTGGTGTTCTTGATCTCGTACTTGGCGCGGATCCGGGCGACCAGCGCGGGATCGGCCTCGATCTCCCGCTTGATCTCCATCAGCCCGTGGCACAGGGCCGGTTCGGCGCGTGACAGTTCCTCGTCGGCCGGCGGGTCGGCGGTGTCCACGACGGTGCCGCCGGGCAGGACGAAGGTGAGGGAGGAGAGCGTGCGGTAGGAGTTGCGGGTGGTGCCCGCCGTCATGCCGGAGGCGTTGTTGGCGACGACCCCGCCCAGGGTGCAGGCGACGGCGCTGGCCGGGTCGGGGCCGAGGATCCGGCCGTGCCGGGCGAGGGCCGCGTTGGCCCGGGCCACGGTGGTGCCGGGCCGGATCCGGGCCCGCCAGCCCTCCTCCAGCACCTCGATCCCGGCCCAGTGGCGGCGTACGTCGACCAGGATGTCCTCGCCCTGGGCCTGGCCGTTGAGCGAGGTCCCGGCGGCCCGGAAGACGACCTCGCGCTGCCGGCCGTGGGCGTACGAGAGCACCGCGGAGACGTCGTCGATGTCCTCGGCGATCACCACGACCTGGGGGACGAAGCGGTACGGGGAGGCGTCGGAGGCGTAGCGGACCAGGTCGGAGACCTTCCACAGCACCTTCTCGGGGCCGAGCAGCTCGGTCAGCTCGGTGCGCAGCGGCTCGGGCGTGCCGCCGGACCGGTGACCGGGAAGCCGGTCGGGCGCGGGGCCGCGGATGCCGCGGGGGCGCAGGGCCCCCGGCTTCGGTTCCAGCAGCGGCATCTGCGACCCCTCGCGTCGTGGAGGCCCCCGGGTGGCCTACTCAGCAGGTGTGCTCCGCCGGGGCGTCCGACAGGGCGTTCAGCAGCCCGCCGAGCACTTCGCGCTGGTCGGCGGTCAACGGAGCCAGGATCTCCTCCGCCGCGTCGGTTCGCGCGTTGCGCAGCCTGCGCAGCGTGGCGCGGCCGGTGTCGGTGAGCTCGATCCGGATGACGCGGCGGTTCGCGGGGTCGGGCGCGCGCCGTACGCACTCGGCCGCCTCCAGGCCGTCCACGAGGGTGGTCACCGCGCGCGGGACGACTTCCAGGCGGGCGGCGAGATCCGCCATACGGGGTGCCTGCTCGCCCTCGTAGTGCGAGACGAGGCGCAGCAAACGACTCTGGGCGGGAGTGATCCCGAGCGGCACCATGTGGCGCTTCTGGATCCGGTGCAGCCTGCGCGTCAGGCGCAGGAGCTGTTCGGCGAGGAGGCGATCGCTGTCGGAGGCGGAGCTCATGCGGGAACAATATCAGGATGCGGTTCATTGTGAGCATAGGTAACAATGACCTATGCTCCAATGGTCCCGACCTCGCCGAAGGGGACCTTCGCGTAGACCCGACCGACCCGACCGTCGACTTCCGACCCCCGAGAGGGTGCCCATGCCACACGACGAACCGAAGTGGATCCCATCGAAAGAGCCCATCGACCCCGCCCGGCCCGCCCCGGCGGAGGAGCCGCGTGAGCTGCGCCGCATCGTGGGGCTCTTCCGGCCCTACCGCGGCCGGCTCGCCGTCGTCGGCCTGCTGGTCGGCGCCTCCTCGCTGGTCGGCGTCGCCTCGCCGTTCATGCTCCGCGAGATACTCGACGTCGCGATCCCGCAGGGCCGCACGGGGCTGCTCAGCCTGCTCGCGCTCGGCATGATCCTGACCGCCGTCGTCACCAGCGTCTTCGGCGTGCTCCAGACCTTCATCTCCACCACCGTCGGCCAGCGCGTCATGCACGACCTGCGCACCGCCGTCTACGCGCAGCTCCAGCGGATGCCGCTGGCCTTCTTCACGCGGACGCGCACCGGGGAGGTGCAGTCCCGCATCGCGAACGACATCGGCGGCATGCAGGCCACCGTCACCTCCACCGCGACCTCGCTCGTCTCGAACCTGACGGCCGTCATCGCCACGGTGGTCGCCATGCTCGCGCTCGACTGGCGGCTCACCGTGGTCTCGCTGCTCCTGCTGCCCGTCTTCGTGTGGATCAGCCGGCGGGTCGGACACGAGCGCAAGAGGATCACGACGCAGCGGCAGAAGCAGATGGCCGCCATGGCCGCGACGGTCACCGAGTCGCTCTCGGTGAGCGGCATCCTGCTCGGCCGCACCATGGGCCGCTCCGAGTCCCTCACCGCCGCCTTCTCCGCGGAGTCGGAGAAGCTCGTCGACCTCGAGGTGCGCTCCAGCATGGCCGGGCGCTGGCGGATGTCCACGATCGGCATCGTCATGGCCGCGATGCCCGCGCTCATCTACTGGGCGGCCGGCATAGCCCTCCAGACGGGCGCCCCCTCGCTCTCCGTCGGCACCCTCGTCGCCTTCGTCACGCTCCAGCAGGGCCTGTTCCGGCCCGCCGTGAGCCTGCTGTCGACCGGCGTGCAGATACAGACCTCCCTCGCGCTGTTCGCCCGCATCTTCGAGTACCTCGACCTGCCGGTCGACATCACCGAGCGCGCGGACCCGGTGCGGCTGGACCGGGCCAAGGGCGAGGTCACCCTGGAGGACGTGCACTTCGCCTACGACGCCAAGAACGGTCCGACCCTCTCGGGGATCGACATCACCGTCCCGGCCGGCGGATCCCTCGCCGTCGTCGGTCCGACCGGCTCCGGCAAGAGCACGCTCAGCTACCTGGTGCCCCGGCTCTACGACGTCACCGGCGGACGGGTCGCCCTCGACGGGGTGGACGTGCGCGACCTCGACTTCGACTCGCTGGCCCGCTCGATCGGCGTGGTCTCCCAGGAGACCTACCTCTTCCATGCCTCGGTCGCCGACAACCTGCGCTTCGCCAAGCCGGACGCCACCGACGAGGAGATCACCGAGGCGGCCCGCGCGGCCCAGATCCACGAGCACATCGCCTCCCTGCCCGACGGGTACGACACCCTGGTCGGCGAGCGCGGCTACCGCTTCTCCGGAGGCGAGAAACAGCGCCTGGCCATCGCCCGCACCATCCTGCGGGATCCGCCGGTGCTGATCCTCGACGAGGCCACCAGCGCCCTGGACACCCGTACCGAGCACGCCGTCCAGCGGGCCATCGACAACCTCTCCGCGGGACGCACCACCATCACCATCGCCCACCGCCTCTCCACCGTCCGCGACGCCGACCAGATCGTGGTGCTGGACGCCGGGCGCATCGCCGAACGCGGCACCCATGAGGAGCTGCTGAAGGTCGAAGGTCGCTACGCGGCCCTGGTCCGCCGGGACCGGGACGCCGCGCTGACGCCCGAGCCGCCGGAGGGCGTCCAGCTGGCTCCGGTAAATGTGTGACCGTATGACCGGCACGCGGGTCGGGTGTCGGAAATATGATGAATCGGGGGTTAGCGTTCCCGCATGCGTCATGAGTACCGGCCGCCGCAGCGCCGTTCCCGGCTGACCCGCCGGGGCCGGCTGGCGCTCTTCCTCGGCACGCTGCTCGCCCTCGGTGCGGCGGTCCTGATACCGATGCTGCGTGGTGGCGACGTACCGGAGACGCCACGTCGGCTGCTGATCCCCGAGGGCTGGCGGGCCCAGCAGGTGTACGCCGCGGTCGACCGCGAGCTGAAGCTCCCGCCGGGGTCCACGAAGGCGGCGGTGGCCACCGCCGGGCTGGCACTGCCCGCGGAGGCCAAGGGCAATCCGGAGGGCTACCTCTTCCCGGCGACGTACCCGGTGACCTCGCAGTCCACCCCGGCCACCCTCCTCACGCACATGGTGCGGACGGCGAACGAGAAGCTCGCCACCCGGGCCGTCGCCGACGGCGGCAAGGCCCACGGGATGACCCCGTACCAGACGGCCACCCTGGCCAGCATCATCGAGGCGGAGGCCGAGGGCCGCGTCGACATGGGCAAGGTCGCACGGGTGGTGCACAACCGGCTGGCGAAGTCGATGCCGCTCCAGATGGACTCCACCATCAACTACGCGCTGAACCGCAGCACCGTGGACACCAAGCTGAGCGACACCCGGATCGACAGCCCCTTCAACAGCTACGAACGCCAGGGACTGCCGCCCACGCCGATCGACAGCCCCGGGCTGGCGGCGATGGCGGCCGCGGTCGCCCCGACCCCCGGCGACTGGTTGTTCTTCGTCACCGTCAAGCCGGGCGACACCCGATTCTCGGCGACCTACGAGGAACACAAGAAGCACGTCGCGGAGTTCAACCGGATCCGCGCGGGTGCGGGCCCCCGCACAGGTCAGGCCGGTCCCACCGGGAAATGAGGGGCGCCGGCCCCGGCAGCGGCTCCACGTTCCCCGGCCGGCGTGGACCTGTACCTGTGGTGGCAGAAGCAGAACGACCTCGCTGCGCTCGTCGGCGAGGAGCGCTACCGCGACCCACTCGCCGAACTGCTCTCGGTGCGGCGCGGTGCCGTGCGGCTGCCGCAGGCGCACGCTCAGTCGCCGAAGTAGGCCTTGGCCACCGCGTAGGTGTCCTCGTAGAGGTGATAGCGGGTGATCCGCCCGTCCCGGACCGTGGCGTGCAGGGCGAACGCGGTGTCGATGTCCCGGCCCGTCTTCCTGACCTCGGACACCATGCGGCCGAGGAGCACCACGTCGTCGCCCTCGGCGATGACCTGGCGGAGCTCGAACTCCTTGGTCCGCACATGGGTTCCCAGCAGCTCGAAGAACGTCCGCATGCCGTCCGGCGAGTCGACCTCCGGAATCCACGGAAGGCCCGGCGGGTGCGGGATCGAGAACGACACCGAGTCGGCGAACAGAGCCGCCGCCTGCGCGCTCTTCCCCTCGGCCAGCAGCGGGAACAGGCGTTGTACGGTCTGCGCCGGTGATGGGGCTGTCATACCCGTCGACCCTACGCGGGCCGGCGATGCCGTCGCCGGATGCGCACCGGTGATGTCGAGGACGCGGCCCGGGAGGTCCGGTGGATCAGCCCACCCGTGCCCCCGCCGCTTCGCGGCTCAGGAGCCGGCGGATCTCGCGGACCGCGGCGCCGCCCGCGCGGTTGGCGCCGATGGTCGACGCCGACGGGCCGTAGCCCACCAGGTGGATCCGCTCGTCGCGCACGGCACGGGTCCCCTCGACCCGGATGCCGCCGCCCGGCTCGCGCAGGCGCAGCGGGGCGAGATGGTCGACGGCCGCCCGGAATCCGGTGGCCCACAGGATCACGTCCGCGTCCACGTGACTCCCGTCCGCCCAGGCGACACCGGTGGGGGTGATCCGGTCGAAGACGGGCCGCCGGTCGAGCACGCCCGAGGCGAGCCCGGCCCGGACGGCGTCGTTCAGCGGGAGTCCCGTCACGCTGACCACGCTCTGCGGCGGCAGCCCTCGGCGCACGCGCTCGTCCACCAGGGCCACCGCGGCCCGGCCCTCGGCCTCGCCGAAGCTCCCGTCGCGGAAGACCGGGGGTCGCCGGGTCACCCAGGTGGTCTCCGCCGCCACCTCGGCGATTTCCAGCAGGTGCTGCACCGCCGAGGTGCCACCGCCGACGACGATCACCCGCGTCCCGGCGAACTCCCGCGGCCCCGGATAGTTCGCGGTGTGCAGTTGGCGGCCGCGGAAGGTCTCCTGGCCCGGGTAGCGCGGCCAGAACGGCCGGTCCCAGGTTCCGGTGGCGTTGATCAGGGCCCGGGCCGACCAGATGCCGGCCGAGGTTTCCACGCGCAGCCGCCCCGCGTCCCCCTCACGTACGGCGGCCACGTCCACGGGGCGGCGTACGCGCAGGTCGAAGCGGTCCTCGTAGGCGGCGAAGTACTCCCCGATGACCTGCGAGGACGGCCGTAGCGGATCGGCGTCCGTCAGCTCCATGCCGGGCAGGGCGTGCATGCCGTGGACCTTGCCGTAGGTGAGCGAGGGCCGGCGGAACTGCCAGGCTCCGCCCGGGCGGGGCGCGTGGTCGAGCACCACGTGGTCGAGCCCCGCCCGGCTGAGGTGGTAGGCGCCGGACAGGCCCGCCTGTCCGGCGCCGATGACCACCACGTCCACGTCCACGTCCACCGGCACATCCGCGTCCCACCGCATGTTGTTCACGGTTCTACCAACTTCGGTCGGGTGCCGGATCTTCCCGGGTCACGGCGCCGGCCGTCGCGAGAACCGTTCACATGCTCAGCGGGCGCCCCCGTCGTCGGGGTCGGTGCCGGCGGGGCGCAGGGTCGCCAGGACCGGCCCGGTCGGCTGCAGGGTGAGCCCGGGGAATACCCCGGCCCGGGTGCTCCCGCTGTCCAGGTGGAACCGCTGCGCCAGCACCGCCAGTACGAGCGCGGCCTCCACCAGCGCGAACCGCGCCCCCAGGCAGGCCCGCGGGCCGCCGCCGAAGGGGAACCAGGCGTGCTCGGGCACCGGATGCGGGGCGTCCGCGTCCCACCGCTCGGGGCGGAAGGCCTCCGGGTCCGGGAACCACCGGGCGTCGCGGTGCATCGACCAGGGGCTGGTCCACACCGAGGTCCCGGCCGGTATCGCGCGCCCGCCGAGCGTCGCCCCCTCCGTGGCCACCGCCGAGATCAGCCAGATCGGCGGATAGATCCGCAGGGCCTCCTTGACCACCTGCCGGGTCCAGGGCAGCCGCGCGTAGTCGTCGTAGGTCGGCAGCCGCCCGCCGAGCACCCGGTCGAGCTCCTCCGTCAGCCGGGCCCGTGCCGACGGCGCCCCCGACAGCAGTTGCCAGGCCCAGGTCAGGGTGGTCGAGGTGGTCTCGTGGCCACCGATGTAGAGGGTGATCGACTCGTCCCGCAACTCCTTGCGGGAGAGCGGGCCGCCGGCTTCGTCGCGGGCCGCGAGCAGCCGGCTCAGCAGGTCGTCCCGTTCCGCACCGGCGCTCGATGCCGCCTCGTGCTCCCGTATGACGTGCTCGATCTCCCGGTCGAGCACCGCCACGGCCTCCCGCATCCGGCGCCGCCCGGGAGTGCGCACCCAAGGAGGCAGGAACAGCGTCAGCCCGCGGAACTCCGCGCCCAGTTCCCGCTGCGCCGTGGCCATGGCCGCGCTGATGGGCGCCTCCCGGCCGGCGGCGTCGCTCCCGAACAGCGTGCGCACCGCGATCCGCTGGGTGAGACCGGCCATCTCCCGGTGCACGTCGATCCGTAGGCCCGTGCGCCAGCCGCTCGCCAGGGCGTCCGCGCACTCGACCATCGTCGCGGCGTACGAGCGCACCTGGCGCGGCCGTACGGCCGGCTGGACCAGCGCGCGCTTGCGCCGCCAGTCGTCCCCGGTGGCGACGACCACCCCGTTGCCCAGCAACTGGCGGAAGGCCCAGCCCAGTTCCGTCGGCCGGAAGGTGGACTCGACGGCTCCGAGCAGCTCCCCGGCGTGCTCGGGCCGGGAGACCAGGATGTTGCGCCGGCGGCCGAGCGCCCAAGGCGCCCAGTCCCCGTAGCCGTCGCGCAGGGACTCGAAGAAGGTCAGGGGGTCGCGGGCGAAGGCGGGGAGGCTGCCGAGCAGCGGCCATCGGCGCGGTCCGCCGCTCCGGGTGCCCGGGGTCAGGGTCGCGGTCACGCGGGCATGGTGACAGCCGCCCCCACAGGCCGCCAGAGAACGGACAGGGTCTCCTCGGGCGCGGTCGGGCGCGGCATCGTTGACGAATAGTCTGTGCGTAGATAATCTGTGGACAGACGATCCGAT
The DNA here is from genome assembly GCF_041106355.1 of Streptomyces sp. BF23-19. Classification (NCBI taxonomy): domain Bacteria; kingdom Bacillati; phylum Actinomycetota; class Actinomycetes; order Kitasatosporales; family Streptomycetaceae; genus Streptomyces; species Streptomyces sp. BF23-19. The sequence continues at coordinate 117,561 of NZ_JBGBPT010000013.1, forward strand.
CAGGGAGACCACCCATGTGGGAGTACGAGCGCAGCATCGAGACCGACGCCACCCCCGAGGCGATCTGGCGGCTCTGGGCGGACGTGGAGAACTGGGGCGCCTGGAACGCCGAGATCCAGAAGATCGAGATCGACGGCCCCTTCGCGGCCGGTACGCGGATCACGATGACCCCGCCGGGGGAGGACCCGATCCCGCTGCGCATCGCCGAGGTGGTCGAAGGTGAACTGTTCGTCGACGAGGCGCGCTTCGACGGCCTGCTGCTGCGGACCGTCCACCGGATCGACCCGATCGGCCAGGACCGGATCCGGGTCGTGTACCGGATGGAGATCACCGGCGACGGCGCCGACGAGGTCGGCGCGCAGATCGGCCCGGGCATCACCGCCGACTGGCCCGACACGATGGCCGCGCTGGCCGAGCTGGCGCTGCGCTGATGCCGCTCAGCCCCGGCGAGAGCCCCGGATTCCTGCTGTGGCACGCCACCCTGCGCTGGCAGCGCGACATCGCCGCGGCCCTGGCCCCGCTCGACCTCACCCACGTGCAGTTCGTGCTGCTCGCCTGCACCTGGTGGCTCAACGGTCAGGGCGAGCGCCCCAACCAGCTGGCCGTCGCCCGGCAGGCCGGCACCGACGTCAAGATGACCTCCCAGGTCCTGCGCACCCTGGAACACAAAGGGCTCGTCGAGCGTGAGGTCGACCCGGCCGACACCCGCGCCAAACGGCTGCGCGTGACCGACGCCGGAGCCGAACTGGCCCCACGGGCGATCGCCGCCGTCGAGCGGGTCGACGCGGAGTTCTTCCGGCCGGTGCCCCTCGGCGACGCGGTGGCCCTGCTCGGTCGCCTGGCCCGTCCGGAGGACTGAGGTTCCGGCGTGCGGCCGCCGAAGGGTGACGTCGGGTATCGCTCGGTCGGCTACGCGGTCCGGCGTGCGGACAGCCAGTCGTACGCCGCCTCCGCGCTGAACTGCGGCTGCCCGCCCGGGAAGAGGAGTCCGGCGGAGGCGAAGGCCGGGTCCCCCGCGATGGCCGGGGTGTACGGGACCGCCACGCAGGCCATGCCCGCGGCGTGCGCGGCCCGCGCCCCGGGCGCCGCGTCCTCGACGACCACACAGTCGCCGGGCTCGGCGCCCAGCCGGCGGGCCGCCTCCAGGAACACGTCCGGAGCGGGCTTGCCCCGCGCCACCTCCTCGGCGGAGACCGTCGTCGTCAGCAGCGCGTCCAGTCCGGTGCCCGACAGCACCGCGTCGATCGCCTCCAGCGAGGAGCCGGAGGCCACCGCCATCGCCACGCCCTCGCCGTGCAGCCGCTCGACGAACCCCCGCATCCGCGGGAAGACCTCGGTCCGGGTGCGGGCCAGCTCCAGGTAGGCGGCGTTCTGCTCGGCGAGCAGCTGCTCGACCGGTGCCCGGATCCCGTACCGGTCCCGCAGGATCTCCAGGGTCTCCCGCGTGCCGATGCCGATGAAGCGGGAGTGCTGCTCCCACGTGAAATCGGGGACCCCGTGCCGCTCCAGCGTGCGGCGCCCGGACTCGTAGTAGTTGGGCTCGCTGTCCACGAGGGTGCCGTCGAGATCGAATATGACGGAAATCATCCGTTACACCCGTCCTGCAGGTCGCGTCCTGTTTCGATAATCCTGTCAGGTTTTGCTGGCGTTTCTGCCTACGGATTCGACCAGCGGCAGCAAACGGTGCGGCACTCGCTCGCGCAGCGCCACCTCCGTACGGGTGCGGACCACGCCCGGGAGCTGGATCAGCCGCTGGATCACGTCCTCCAGGTGCCCGTTGTCCCGGGCCGCCACCCGGGTCAGCAGGTCCCCGCCGCCGGTGATCGAGAAGGCTTCGATGATCTCGGGCACGGCGGCCAGCGCGTCCCCCACGTCGTCCAGATGCCCCTGCGTGACCTCGATGTGCACGAAGGCCAGCACCGGATGGCCCAGCGCGGCGGGGGAGAGCACCGGACCGGTGCCGGTGATCACGCCGGTGCGCTCCAGCCGGTCCAGCCGCGCCTGCAAGGTGCCGCGCGCCACGCCGAGGATCCGGGCGTACTCACGGACACTGGTGCGCGGCTGCTCGATCAGCAGGCGCAGAATTCTGGTGTCGAGCTCGTCCACCGCCACGCCCCGACTGTACCAATGGCCCCGTTCACCCCGATGGTTCCCGGCCAGGTGCCTGGTCGGTGTGCAGCCCGGGCTGGCTCCGGTAGAGCAGGCCCACGACCAGCACCGTCGCGCCGGCCGGCAGCAGCAACCAGCCCACGGTCCAACCGGCCCGCAGCAGCAGCGCCCCGAGGAACCCGCCGGCGAACATGGCCAGGACGGAGAGGCCGCGCAGCCGCCAGCCGGCCGTCCCGAACCCGTACGTGTTCTCCCGCCCCATGGCCGAAGCGCCCAGGAAGGCGGTCATGGACCGGGTGACCAGCGTCGTCGGAACGCCGGGCACGTTCGCCCGCATGATCGTGGTGTTGCGCAACCCCATCGCCAGCGCCAGGACCGCCATCGCCGCCAGATGCCGCAGGGCCGGGGATCCGTACTGCGCGGCCAGCCCCCAGCCGAAGCCCGCGGCGGTCAGGATCAGCCCCGCCTCGGCGATGAGGCCGATGACGAACCAGCGCCTCCCACGGACCTCGGTCACGGACTCCAGGTGCGACCCGCACACCACCCCGACGACGAACGCGGCCAACGAGACCCCGGGCGCGAGCGTCTCCAGTCGCCCCGCCCCGGCCGCCCCGAAGGCCACGAACAGCACATTGCCCGTCTGCATCGCGGTGAAGGCCGGCCCGAGCGCCAGCAAGCTCACCGCTTCCACCAGCCCGGTCACCCCGGTCAGTACGACCATCAGCGCGGGCATGTGCGGGGGGAGCAGCGGCGGACCGGTCCTCCGTCCGGCCTCCCGGTTCTCGTCCATGACGCCCGACAGTGACACGCCCGCCCGGGTGCTCCGGCGCCGACATGCCGGAAGGCATAGGGTCCGAAGGATGAGTGACCTGTTGCTGGTGAGGCACGGCGAGACCGCCTGGAGCGCGAACGGGCGGCACACGGGACGCACCGACCTGCCGTTGACCGCGCGCGGGGTCGAGGAAGCCATCTCGCTGGCCCCCTTCTTCCGGGACCAGCAGCCCGCCCTGGTGCTGACCAGCCCGCTGCGCCGGGCCGTCGCCACCGCCGAACTCGCCGGGCTCACCGGCGGCGAGGCCGACCCCGACCTGTACGAATGGGACTACGGCGGCTACGAGGGGATCACCACTGCGGAGATCCGCAAGAACACCCCGGACTGGTCCCTGTGGACCCACGGCGTCCCGCCCGGTGACGCCGAGCACCCGGGTGAGAGCGCCGCCCAGGTGGGCGCCCGCGCCGACCGCGCCCTGGCCCGCGTCGCCCCCGTGCTCCGCGCGGACGGCGGCGACGTGGTGCTCGTCGCGCACGGCCACTTCCTGCGCGTCCTCACCGCCCGCTACCTGCGCCTGGAGCCCGAACACGGCCGGCTGTTCCTGCTGCGCACCGGCACGGTCAGCGTGCTCTCCACGGAGCACGACCTCCCGGTGATCGCGGGTTGGAACACCCGCCTCTGACGGCGGCGCCGACCGCGGTCGCCTCGCCTCGCGCGGCGCTGCCGTGTGCGTGACCATTCGTACATGGGTCACGACTCGTACACGGACGACGGCAGTGCGGGTGCCGGACCGGAGGGCCTGGACGCGAGGCTCAAGGCCAACGCGATCGGGTTCCTCGACGCACTCGTCATCGGCCTGAACTCCACCTCGCCCGCCTATTCCCTGGCCGCCGTCCTCGGCCCGATCGTGGCGCTGGCCGGCATCTACGCGCCCGGCGTGATGCTGGCCTCCTTCGTCCCGATGCTGCTCATCGCCGCCGCCTTCTACTACCTCAACAAGGTCGACCAGGACTGCGGGACGACCTTCTCCTGGGTCACCCGCGCCATGGGCCCGTGGGCAGGTTGGCTCGGCGGCTGGGCCATCGCCATGACCGGCGTCCTCGTCATCGGCTCCCTCGCGGACGTCGCCGTGAACTTCGGGCTGCTCGCCGTCGGACTCGACAGCTGGGCCGCCAACGCCTGGATCCGGCAGGGCCTCACCGTCGCGGTGATCCTCGCCATGACCCTCATCTGCGTCATCGGCACCGAGCTCTCCGCCCACCTGCAGGACGTCCTGATCCTCGCCCAGGTCTTCTTCCTGCTGACCTTCGCCGTGGTCGCCATCTACCGCGTCTACGCCGACACCAGCACCCTGGACTCGATCGAGCCGTCCCTCAGTTGGCTCAACCCCTTCGGCGCGGGCGGCGCCGCCCTCACCGGCGGGCTGCTGCTCGGCGTGTTCATGTACTGGGGCTGGGAGTCCGCGGTCAACCTCACCGAGGAGGTGGAGAACTCCGCCACCGCGCCCGGCAGGGCGGGCATCTGGTCGACCGTGATCCTCCTGGTCACCTACCTGTCCGTGGGCTTCGCGGTCGTCGCGTACGCGGGCACCGTCTACCTCGCCGAGAACGCGGGCGAGGAGGAGGCCATCTTCGCGGTCCTCGCCCACGAGGTCATGGGCGGTTGGGACTGGGTGGTGCTCCTCGCCGTCTGCACCTCGGCCCTCGCCTCCACCCAGACCACGATCATCCCCGCCTCCCGCACCGCCCTGTCCATGGCCCGCCGGCACGCGCTGCCGCACCGGCTCGCGCACATCCACCCCAGGTTCCGCACCCCGGACGTGAGCACGTGGTGGGTGGCCGGCATCGCCATCGGCTGGTACCTCGTCGTCAACCAGATCAGCGAGAACGCGCTGCTGGACTCGCTCACCGCGCTCTCCCTGCTCATCGCGTTCTACTACGCGCTCACCGGCCTGGCCTGCGCCATCTACTACCGCCGCCACCTCCTCGAGAACGTGCACAACTTCCTGCTCATCGGACTCGGCCCGGTGATCGGCGCCGGCCTGCTGGCCTGGCTGCTGGTGGAGTCGATCGGCGACATGTCCGACCCGGAGAACTCCGCCGGCGGGGTCTCCTGGTTCGGCCTCGGCCCCCCGCTGGTCATCGGCATCGGGATCGCGCTCGTGGGCGTGGCCGTCATGTGCTTCTGGCGGGTCAGGGACGGCAGGTTCTGGCAGGAGCGGCGCGGCGTCGTCGACCCGGAACTCGTCCACGCCGGGAAGCACCAGTCCTCTTAGGAGCCCCGATGTCCGTGGTCCTTGGATACGACGAGTCACCGGGCGCGGAGCGGGCCCTGCAGGTGGCGCTGGAGGTGGCCACCGCCTTCGGCGAGCCCCTCGTCCTCGTCTACGGCGCGGCCGCCCCGGGCCCCACCGGCGAGGAGTCCCGCGCCCACCGGGAAGCCGTCCGCCAGGCGGGCCGCAGCGCGCTGGCGCACGCCGTCGAGCAGGCCGACGCCGCCGGGGTGCCCTCCACGGTCGAGGTGGCCGACGAGAAGCCCGCGCAGGCCCTGCTGGACGCCGCCGAGCGCCACCGGGCCCGCGTCATCATCGTCGGCAGCTGGGGCGACAGCCCGATGCGCGGCGCGCTGCTCGGCTCCACCCCGCACAAGCTGCTGCACCTGTCGCCGATCCCGGTGCTGTGCGTACCGACCGGGCCGGAGGGTGCCTGAACAGCCGGGGTGCGGCTGGGGCGGGCGGACACCCTCCGGTTCCGGTCCGCCCGTCAGGGCCCGGAGAGGGCGTTCTCGGGCTCGGCCTGCACCGGGGCCCGTCGGCTCACCTCCCTCCCGGCGCGCAGCCGGGTCAGGGCCGGGCTGGTGATCGCCGTCGTCACCAGGGCCATCAGCACCAACATGGTGAACAGCTGCGGCCCGATGACGCCGAGTTCCAGACCGACGTTGAGCACCACCAGCTCGGTCAATCCCCGGCAGTTCATCAGGGCGCCGATCGACAGGGCCTCCCGCCAAGGTCTTCCGCAGGCGCGCGCCGCGCCCGCCGCGCCGCCCCACTTGCCGAGGAAGGCGACCAGGAGGATCGCGGCCGTCCAGAGCCACAGCTCGGGAGCGGCCGTCAGGCCACCGATGTCCGTACGCAGCCCTGTGTGCACGAAGAACAGCGGCAGCAGCACGGGCACCGTGAACGCGCGCAGCCGGGCCGCCGATGCCTCGATGCGCTGCCCGGTGCGCGGGGTGACCACCCCGAACAGGAACGCCCCGAACAGTGCGTGCACGCCGATCAGGTCGGTGGCCAGCGCGGACAGGCTCAGCCCGCTGAACAGCGCCACCAGGACCGCCGCGTCACCGGCCCGGTCGGCGCGGGCCGACCAGCGGGCCAGCAGCGGCCGTACCGCGTACAGCATCACCAGGGTGAAGGCCACGGCGAGTCCGGCGGTGGTGGCCGCCTCCATCGGGGACCCGGCGGTGGCGAGGGCCACCACCAGGGCCAGCAGGCACCACGCGACGACGTCGTCCACGGCCGCGCAGGCCATGGCGAGCGCTCCGAGCGGAGTCCCGTACAGGCCCCGGTCGATGAGGATCCGGGCGAGCACCGGGAACGCGGTGATGCTCATGGCCACGGCCATGAACAGGGTGAACGGCATCCGGCCCACCCCGTCGGGGGCGAACTGGCCGTACATCGCGATCGCGAGGAGCGCGCCGAGGGCCAGTGGCAGCAGCATGCCCGCCTGGCTCACGGCCACCGCGACCCTGGTGTGCCCGCGCAGGCTCTTCAGGTCCAGCTCCAGCCCGACCAGGAACATGAAGGCGAGCAGCCCGAGCTGCCCGAGCACCGAGGTGTACGGCAGCACGGACGGCGGGAAGAGCGCGTGCTGGGCCTGTGGCCAGATCCAGCCCAGCAGCGAGGGGCCCAGCAGGATGCCGGTGGCGATCTCGCCCACCACCGGGGGTTGGCCGAAGCGGCGGCAGACGGCCGCTCCCGCCTGGCAGGCAAGGATCACCACCGGCACGGCGACGAGCAGGGCGGGCAGCGGGTCAGCGGACGACACGGGTGCCTCCCTCGGGCGCGGCGGGCCGCAGTGCGGCGGGCAGTTCGTGGCGCGCGGCCGACCGAGCGGCCGGCTGTGGGGCCGCGGCCGCCGCGGACCAGGGGGCGTACCGGCGCAGCCCGTAGAGCAGCGGTTCCCGGTCGTCCCGTACGGTCACCCGGCGGGCCTCGGCGAAGACGGCCGTGTGGTCCCCGAAGCCGACGGTTCTCACCACGGCACAGTCCGCGACGGCGTGCGCGTCCGCCGTCAGGTGCGGTCCGCCCGCCCCCAACGGCAGCCGCCACTCGACGCGGTCGAAGCGGTCGGGCGCCCCGGAGGCGAACAGGTCCGAGGTGCCGCGGGCCCGCTCGTGCAGCAGGTTGAGGGCGAAGTGGCCCTCGGCGAGCAGCACCGCGAGGGTGGGGCTCGCCGCCCGTATGCACACCAGGAGCGTCGCCGGTTCGAGCGCGACGCTCGCGAGGGAGGTGCAGGTCAGGCCGTGCGGCACGGAATCGGAGTCCAGTGTGGTGACGACGGACACCCCGGTGGGGAAGGCGGCCATGAAGGGACGGAGGTCCGTCGGCCGGTCCCCGGCCGACTCGTCCGGTGCGGCGGGGTGGGGCACGGAGCGGTGGGGCATGTCTGACTCCTGAGGTGGCTGAAGCAACTGCGGCCCGGCAGCCGGCGGGAGAGCCGTACTGCCGGGCCGTGGGAGCGGTGGGCCTTACGCGCCGTGCAACTGGCGCAGGTAGTCGTAGGCGCTGGGGAGCGTCTCCAGCAGGTTCTGCTGTTGGCGCTTGACCGTGTCGAAGAGGGGCTCGGCGCCGGCCACCGAGTCCGGCCGGTGGGCCAGGGAGGGCAGCGGGGCGTCCGGCTCCAGGCCGAGCCCCGCGAAGATGCAGTAGTAGCTGCCGTTGGTCCAGAAGTTACGGAACTCGGCCTCGAAGTTGCCGTAGTACGTCGACTCGTCGGTGATCGGCGAGTTGATGGGCAGGCCGGCCTTGTAGGCGGAGATCTTCTGCTGGATGTTGTCGGGGAGGGTCAGCTTCTTGTTGGCCTGCCAGAACGGCGTGTCGTTGCGCGGCGCGTAGAAGAAGTGCGCCTGGATGAAGTCGCGGGTGTCGTCGAACATCACCTCGATCTCGTGGTTGAAGCTGTTGATCAGACCGTCGTTGAAGGTCTTGTCCGGGAAGTGCTTGGCCAGTTGGTAGATCGCGGCCGTGATGAAGTAGATGCCGGTCGACTCCAGCGGCTCCAGGAAGCAGGACGACAGGCCGATGCTGACGACATTCTTCACCCAAGCGCGGCGGTTGCGGCCGACGCGGAAGCGGATGTGGTTGAACTTCGTCTCCTCCACGTCCAGGCCCCACATGTCCGCGAACTCGCGGGTGGCGGTGTCCTGGTCGGTGAACTTGCTGGAATACACGTAACCGGTGCCGAAGCGCCCCAGCATGGGGATCTTCCACGCCCAGCCGGAGGACATGGCGATCGCGGACGTGTACGGCTCCACGCCGTTCGCCTCGTCGTCGTGCGGGACGGCCGTCGCCACCGCGCTGTCGCACAGCAGGTGGTCGCTCATGTCGATGAAGGGCTCCTCCATCGCCTGGTTGATCAACAGGCCGCGGAAGCCCGAGCAGTCCACGAACAGATCGGCGTCCAGGGCCAGTCCGCCCTTGGTGTGCAGGGTGGTCACGTAGCCGCGCTCGTCCTGCTCGACCCGCACCATCTCGTCCTGTACGTGGTTCACGCCCTGCTTCTCGGTGCTGAACCGGCGCAGGAAGTCGGCCACCAGCTGGGCGTCGAAGTGCCAGGCGTACCGGGTCGCCGGCCGGCCGTCGAGCCAGCGCGGCGCCTTCATCGCGTCCATCACCGGGGGCTCGCGGAAGCAGGCGTAGTCGAACGGCTCGGTGGTGCGGCCCTCGTACTTGCGCTTGAACCAGTAGTGCGACAGGGGGGTCTGGTCGTAGTCGGGGAGCAGCCCGAACGGGTGGTAGAAGTGGTCCGGACCGCCGCCCGGCAGCTCACGGGCCGTCGACTCGCCCTGCCCGTCGGTCCGCCAGTTGACGAAGCGCACGGCCATCTTGAAGCTCGCGTTGCACTCCCGCATCCACTCGTCCTCGGCGATGCCCAGGTAGTCGAAGAAGGAACGCTGCAGGTTGGGCACGGTGGCCTCGCCGACACCGATGCGCGGGATCGTCGGCGCTTCGAGCACGGTGATGTCGACCGTTCCCTGCAACGCCTTTCCGAGGTATGCGGCCGTCATCCAGCCGGCCGTGCCGCCGCCCAGGATGACGACCTTCTGAAGCCGGGTGTCGCTGCTGGTCATGAAACAGCCCTCATTTCGGATTCGGCGGTTCGGGTGGTCGTGCTCATCAGTGTCGAAAAACGCCCTATCACCGCTCTACACAGCTCGGATCCGGCCGTTGTAGGGCCCTTGTAGAACCCCCGGACACACTCCTCGCAGGCAGAGCGGCAGGCTGAAAACCACCGGGAGGACGCGATGACCACCGCAGCGACCGAAACAGCGGGGCCGGCGGTACGGGTCCGCTTCCTGGGCGACTTCGAGCTGACCGTCAACGGCGCCCCCGTCCAGCGCTGGCGGGCCGGCAAGGCCCGTGGCCTGTTCCAGTACCTCGCGGTCCACCGCGGCCAGATGCTCACCCGCGACCGGCTCTACGCCTCCCTGTGGCCCGACGCCGACTCCGCCGCGGGCAGCTCCTTGAAGGTCGCCGCCCACGCCTTGCGCCGGGTGCTCGACGCCCACCCCGACCGCCCCGGCGAGTCCGGGATCCGGCTGGTCTACCGGGACTTCGGGTACGTCCTGCACATCAACGGCCTCTGGTGCGACCTGGACCGTTTCCAGGAACTGGTGCACACCGGCCTGCGCGCCGCCGCGGCCGGTGACGCCCCGCTCGCCCGCACCCGGCTGCGGGCGGCGATCGGCCTCTACGGCGGCGAGTTCCTGCGCGGCGAGGGCGCCGACTGGGTCGTCGAACAGCGCGAGTACCTCAGGGCGCTCGCGCTGCGGGCCCTGGGAGCGCTGCGCGCCGACGCCGAGGCCCGCGAGGACTTCGTGGAGCTCATCGAGGTCTGCAAGCGCACCTTGGAGATCGACCGCCACCACGAGGAGACCTACCGCGCGCTGATGGCCGCGCACGGCCGGCGCGGTGAACTCGCCTGCGTCCGGCGCTGGTACGAGCTGTGCGCCCGCCGGATGCGCGACGAGCTGGCCGTGACACCCGGCCACGAGACCCAGCGGCTGCTGGGCACCCTGATCCCGGCCGCCGCGCGCGCCGCTGCCGCCGCTGCCGCCGCTCCCGTCTCCGCCGTCACCGGCGCCCCGCCCGCCACCGTCCGCGCGCTGCGGCC